>JBEPYD010000058.1:0-13908 GCA_041641575.1 Bacteroidales bacterium | reverse complement strand
CCCCCATAATGTCAGACCTAAGGAGGAAGCTGTGAAAAATTGTGTGGAGTGTCATTCTTCAAATAGTATGTTGCTGGCTTCACTTTATAAATATGAAGTATCTGAGGAACGAAGCAAATATGGCTTTTTAAATGGGCCACTGGTACAGGATTACTACGTAATTGGCGCAACACGTAACTATTATTTAAATGTTGCCAGTGTGGTTATTGCGTTGCTTACCTTCCTTGGTATTGGCATTCACATTATCTTACGTATCAAACACAGAAAATCTTAGAAACATGTCTGAAAAAATATATTTCTACCCGGTTTGGCTTCGTTTATGGCATGCACTTAATGCCATTTTGTTCATCATTCTTATCATTACCGGGGTAAGCATGCAATATTCCGATCCTGAATATCCTTTTATACCATTTGCGGCAGCAGTATCCATCCATAATGTATGTGGTGTCATTCTTAGCCTGAATTATCTCATTTTCCTGCTGGGAAATATCTTCCTTCCTAATGGAAAGTATTATAAAATGAAGTGGAAAGGCCTATTCAGCAGGGTAAAAATGCAAATGCATTATTACCTGGTTGGGTTGTTTAAAGGTGAGAAGCCTCCTTTTCCAATAGATCGTTCCAGGAAATTCAATCCGCTACAGAAGTTTACCTATATTCTTGCCATGTATATTGGTGTGCCTCTGGTTATGATTACGGGTTGGGCGCTTTTGTTTCCTGAGATCATCATTGAAAAGGTTTTTGGCGGGAGTGGTATATTTGCTACCATTATTTTTCACATCATCATTGGGTTTCTTTTATCTATATTTATGATTGTACATATTTATTTTTCAACTATAGGTGCCCGTCCATCTGCCAATTTTAAAGCAATAGTAACCGGTTGGCATGAAGGACACTAATTTGGCACTTCTTTTGTTATTTATTAAACAATTAATCATTCATTAAAAACTATCATCATGAAAAAGTTCATAAATTTTCAATCTATTACCGGATTTAGTCTGGTTGTGCTTATGGCACTTGCTTTAACTTCTTTTGATGTTGCCCAGGAGCAACCTAAACCCTGGCCAGTTCCTGATAAATATGAGAACATGGAAAATCCTGTAGCCAGCGATGCCAATTCCTTAAAAGAGGGGAAAGCACTATATAACCGCTATTGTGCTTCCTGCCACGGAAAAACAGGTTTAGGCGATGGTCCCAAATCAAGAATGCTAAAAACTTTCTCAGGAGATTTTTCAAGCGAAGAATTCCATAAGCAAAGTGATGGCGCCCTTTATTACAAAACAGCCGAAGGCCGTGGTGAAATGCCTGGCTACGAAGGTAAATTAAGCGAGACAGACATCTGGCACATGGTTAATTACATGAAGACCTTTTAAATAACGCTTTGATAGCAAAATATTAAGGCCCTGCTTCTTATAAGCAGGGCTTTTTTTTGCGCAATTTTAAAAAAACATCAACAATTTAGGCAGGAATATGATTAAGCCTGTTACCACGGAAAAGATGGCGGTTAAAAGTACTGCTCCTGCTGCTACGTCCTTGGATTTTTTGATTAAATGATGTTTTTCAGGGCTCACAAAATCAGCTAGATATTCAATTGAAGAATTTATAGCTTCAGCAGATATTACCAGGGTAATACATAAGCAAATTAATATCCACTCCATACGGGAGATTTCGAGTAAGAACCCCATTAGTATTGCGGCTACGGCGGCTATAAGATGAATACGCGCATTTGGTTGTTCTTTTAGCAGCGTAAGAATTCCCTCTATGGCATATCTAAAGCTTTTTACCCTTCCTCGTAAACCCGAAGTTTTATTGCCTTGAAGCATAGGTGCAGTGCTTTAACTATTTTTTATTAATATTTTAATTATCTGTTTCGGAATAAACCAATTATTGAAGAGAGTATACCTAAAATACTAAAAACGATTATAATATAACTAAAAACTAATGTTATTTCTGTAAGTTTTAATTTCTCTCCTAATTTAATAAATGCCCAACCGGCCGTTAAAACTAAAATGCTGATGAAAAGAAAAACCCAGTGAATAATTTTTTTATTTTGCCTGTCCTGTTGGTCTTTCATTTAATATTAGTTCAATTGTTCCATCTTAACTACTTTGTAATCAATTTCTAAAAATTCCGTTACTTCTTTTTTCCACCTGTTTTCCACAAAGCTTGTGTGGTCCGGATGAGTGTTATAATTATCATAGGCTTCCTGATTTTCAAACTCCATATAAAATCCGTACTGATACTCATTTTTTGGACTTATTTCATGGCGTACCTGGAAATTTTCTACACCAGGGATAGCGCTTAATATTTCGTACCCGTCACTTAAAAACAGTTTTGTTTCGTTAGAACCTGCTGCATATGGTAGATTGAAAATCACGGAATGGATAATCCTGTTTTCTGCGGCGGGTGGATTACATGAATATATTAGCATTGTTAAAATAAGAGCTGATAGAAACTTTTTTAGATACATATACAGTGAATTTAGTTATAAATAATGGGTGCAAGAACATTGCCACCTTCTCGTTGCGCCTGTCATACAACAGACTGTACTTTTTATTGCTTCATAAGCCTCGATATTGTGATTTTTATCAACCACCTGAGGGTTCTTACCGTTAATAATTAGATAAAGATACGAATGGAATACTGAAAATCATCAAAATCCCAAAAATATCGTACCTTAAAACTTTGTTGTAAAAAAATACCCTTCTGATCATTTTCAGAAGGGTATATGTTTTTACCTTTTAAGGGTATTCGTTGATTTACGAATTCAGAATTTTTGTGTAAAGCCGGCACTTAATTACATTTCTACAAATGTAACCTTTCCAGTGTTGATATCATACATTGCTCCAACAATGTCAATTTCTCCATTGTCATGCATTTCTTTAAGCACAGGGCTCATGGTTCTAATGTCGTCAATGGTGAGTATAACATTTTTTAAAGCTACATCATTCACAAATTCAATATTCTTTGAATTGCGGGCAACCCCTGGTGCTGTTTCTACTGCCTCAATTGCAGGTTCAATTTTATCCAGCATTTGGGTAAGGTTTCCAAGTTCTGCATTATCACAGGCTCCCTTAACAGCACCACAAGCAGTATGACCCATTACTACAATTAGTTTTGAGCCTGCTACTTTGGTAGCAAATTCCATGCTGCCTAAAATATCATAGTTTACAAAATTTCCGGCAATACGGGCATTGAATACATCACCAATACCCTGATCGAAAACTATTTCTGTAGGTATCCGGGAATCTACACAACTAAGAATGATTGAATGCGGGTACTGCCCTGTTGAGGTTTTATCTACCTGGGCGCCAAAGTCATAATTTAAGGCTTCACCTTTAACAAATCGTTCATTTCCTTCTTTCAATACAAGAACAGCCTGTGCTGGCGTCATCTTAGATTGGCTTTCTTTTGTTTCTGTTTTTGTAATCTTATCTTTATTGTCATGATTATGTGCATTTAAATTGGCTGAACTGATTGATAACATCAGAAATGCACCACCTAGAATAATTGATAGTTTTTTCATTTTAATAAATTTAAATTTTAATGATTAAGAAAATTTCACCTTTCCGGGGATCAGCCGGAAAGGGATTAAAGCAAGTAAAAACCATCTTAACCTTCGGGTGGTGGATAAGGGATATCAATTGTATGAGAGGTTGAAAAAGATGGGAATGAGAATAAAATGCGCAATGGAGGGTATAATCCATTAATGGTTAATGCCGGATAATCAAGGAATTCAGATATTTGCTCTCTTTCCTCCTCCTGGGGTTGGCTATCATTTGTGACAGCATGATTTTCAGTTGCATAAGTTTCTCTTTCTTGTTTTGGGAGCGTTAATTCCATGATTAACAAAAATGCAATCAGAAAGCTTAATAAGATGTAAATATGAGCAAATAATACCTTCACTGTTTATTGTTTTTTGATATTGCTTAAACAAAGGATTTATTTATTGGTTCAATAGCATCTTTGATATTTGGTTAATATCAAAACTATTATAAGCTATTCGCACGGGTTTTTCAGTAGAATTATCCTAAAACTAAATAATTTTGTAAACTATTGGTCAGAACTTTATGGGACTTTTCTCATTTGGAATCATAATCAAATGTTAATACTTTCGTTTAAGAAAACAAGAAGAAGAATATTTTGTACTATTACTGCACACAATAAATAAAATTATGAATACAAACAGACGTAGCTTTATAAAAATCATTTCCGGCGCAACTCTTGGATTAAGCCTTCCTTTCAATGGTTTTGCCACGATTATGAATGAGCGGGATAAATGGGGAACTTTAATGCCGTTAAAGGATTTTGGGTCTACCGGACGCAAGGTTACCATGATGGGAGTAGGGGGTTTTCATGTAGGAAGAATGACAGATGATGAAGCACAAAAAACCATTGAACTTGCTATTGAAAGAGGAATTCGTTTTTTCGATAATGCTGAATCTTATGTTGGGGGAGAGGCTGAGATTAAATATGGCAAATTCCTTAATCCTAAGTACAGGGATGAAGTTTTTCTCATGACAAAAACCCGGGCACGCACCAAAAAGGAAGCACAGGAACACCTTGAAGGATCCTTAAAAAGAATGAATACGGATACCCTGGATTTATGGCTTATCCATGCCATTGATAATGAAAATGATGTAGAAGAACGTTTGAATGGCGGTGTACTTGATTATATGCTAGAAGCCAAACAAAAAGGCATTGTTAAGCATATTGGTTTCAGCGGACATACAACTGTTAAGGCTCATAAGCGTATCCTTGAATTAACGAATGAAATGGAAGCTTGTATGATGCCTATAAATGTGGTGGATATGGGTTATGAAAGTTATATAGAAAATGTGCTGCCATTACTGCTTGAACAGAAGAAAGGGGTTATAGCCATGAAAACGCTTGCAGGCGGATCCTTCTTTGGTCGGGGATTTGACGGTCGCCATGCTGCTCCTGACACCGTAATGGGACATATTTCTGTTGATGAGGCAATTCAATTTGCATTGTCTGTACCCAACGACGTGCTGGTTACTGGAGCAAAGGATGCAGCGATGCTTGAGGAAAAAATTGTAATTGCTGAGAACTTCAGCAAATTGTCCGATGATGAACTTCAGGCCCTTTTCCGGAAAGTATCTCATCTTTCAGGTAGTAAAGTTGAATATTACAAAAGTTAATATTTTGCTCTTTATCATATAGCTTTGTTCTCCAGTTGATTATTTTCGTTTTCTATCTTTTATGTATCTCTTGTTTGCGCAAAATGATTATATTCGATAATTATTTATACTTAAGTGAATACAACCATGGAGATCAAAGGTACAGCAGTAAAATCCATTAAGGAATTTGTAAAAGATAAATATCCTGACAGATACACTGAATGGCTGGAGTCATTATCTGAATCTTCCCGTTTTATTACAAATTCAGTAATTACTTCCGGTTGGTATCCGCTGCAGGAAGCTGCCATAGAGCCCACGCAAAAGGTGGGGCGCATGTTTTACCAGGATATTAAAAAAGGTGCCTGGGAATGTGGGCGGTACAGCGCTGAATCTGCCCTTACCGGTATTTATAAAATATACGTTAAGTTCAGTACACCAAGCCATATTATGGATCGGGCCAGTAGAATCTTCCAGGCTTATTACCGACCATCAAACATTGAGGTTATACACAAATCTTCAAAAAGCGTAACTGTGGCCATTGATCATTTTCCACAACCTGATAATACCATAGAATATCGTATTGCAGGTTGGATGGAACGTGCCCTGGAAATAAGCGGATGTAAAAATGTACTGGTGAATACCAAATCCAGTATGGCCAGGGGCGATAAAAACACGACCATTGAGATGACCTGGGATTAGATTCCTTCCCCTTTACATTTTATATTTAATGATTTTTATCATGCATTTGCCTGATAAATGATAATGAATTTCATGAAATATTAAAGCACAGATATTGAAAACCTTGTGAGAGGATTACGTAAATTTAATTGACATTCTCACTAAAATATCGCCTATGAAATTCAAAGATTTTAAAATCAGTAAAAAGTTAGCCCTTGGTTTTGGCAGCATAATTTTTATTGCCCTGGTGATAGGGGTTGTTTCATTTTTAAGTCTTACAAGGGTAAACTATTATTTTACCGATGTTTCAGAAGTTCGCATGCCCGGGGTGTCTAACCTAAAAGAAATGGAATACGGACTTGAAAAATTAAGGGTAGCCCAAAGAACACTCCTTTCGGCCAGCCTGCCTGACGAGGAGAAAAAGGTACAGCTCCAGAATATAAATAAATCCAGGGAAATATACGGAGCTGCTATGCAAAATTATATAGCGCTTCCACATAGTGAAGATGAGAAAGAATTGTGGCGCCAATTCGAGCAAAAGCTTGAAGAGTGGAAAGGTGTAAATCTCGAATTCGAAGATTTAATGGGTACTATTATAGAAAAGGATCTTGAAGATCCCATGAATTTTCTCAAAAATATCACTGGTTTTCAGCAGGATCATTATAAACTGCAGACACAAACCCTTCGAGCAATAAGCGAAGGAAAACTATTTCAGGGAGGTGAAGATCATACTGCCTGTCAATTTGGGAAATGGATGTCAACGTTTTCAACTTCTAATCATGCTGTGGATCAGGCATTGAAGAATATTAAAGATGATCATTTGCATTTTCATCAATCCATAGGAGAGATTAAAAACAACATCAGAAGTGGTATGCCTAACACTGCAATACAGGTTTATGATAACCAGACTGCTATAGCAGGAGAAGAAGTATTTACCGGCTTTGATTTGATGAGGCAAGAGGCTGAAACAATACTGGATTTATATGCACAGGCCTATCATAACAACATGAATATTTCCCGCGTGCAACAAAATGAGGCATTGGGGTTACTGGCAGAAATTGCGGAAACCAATGAAGGAATCGCACAGGAGGAGGTAGTTGCCGGGCATAAAACTATTGTAAACAGTGAAATAGCTATCGTTTTGGTAATTCTTGCCGGTGTTGTACTCGGTATTATATTAACAATTGTCATTACCAGGTTGATTACTGTGCCTGTTAAAAAAGGCTTGATGTTGACGGAGAAGGTTGCTGCAGGGCATCTTGATGTAGAAATTGATATTGACCAGAAAGATGAAATAGGACAATTGGGTTACGCCCTCGAACGTATGGTGACGAAATTACGGGATATCGTTTTTAATATTGTGAATGGGGCCGAAAACATAGCTTCTGCAAGTCAGCAAATGAGTGCCACTGCACAGGAAATGTCTCAGGGTGCAACAGAGCAGGCGAGCTCTGCTGAAGAAGTATCCTCTTCTATGGAAGAAATGGCGGCCAATATTCAGCAAACAACAGACAATTCCCAACAAACACAGGCAATTGTATCCTCTGCAACAAAAGGAATTATTGAAGGCAACGCTTCATCTTCGCAGTCTGCAGAGTCAATGAGAAATATAGCCTCAAAAATATCCATTATCAGTGAAATTGCTTTCCAGACCAATATCCTTGCTTTAAACGCAGCGGTGGAGGCCGCACGTGCCGGTGAGCATGGGAAAGGATTTGCTGTGGTGGCTTCGGAAGTACGTAAACTTGCTGAGCGAAGTAAAGTGGCCGCCGAAGAAATAAATCATGTTTCTACGGATGGTGTAAATATTGCTGAAAAAGCAGGAAAACAGCTGGAAGATCTGGTGCCAGAAATTGAAAAAACAGCCAAACTTGTTGAGGAAATAACATCGGCCAGCATGGAGCAAAATAGCGGTGCAGATCAAATAAACAGTGCTATACAGCAACTCAACCAGGTGACACAGCAAAATGCAGCAGCCTCAGAAGAGATGGCTACCAGTGCAGAAGAACTCTCCAGCCAGGCGGATTCCCTCAGGGAATTAGTGGCTTTTTTCAAAACAGGGAACATCAAACAATCAAAAATCTATGAAAATCGTGAGTCAATTGATAAAGACGAGCACGCAAATAATCAAGGAGATGAGGAAATAGCGGACATTCCTGAAAAATCTGATGCATAGGTAACAAAGGGTTTATCAAAACCCGGCTTTAAGTAGTGGTAATCCGGCTTAGGCCGGATTTTTTTATTAAAAAACATTTACGTCAATAGTGAAAATGGCTTCGGTAGTAAAGGAATTGGTTTCATGTATCCAGGTGGTACGAATACCTGTATTAAATGGGAAAATAATTTGTGCCCCGTGAAAATCCATCGTCAGTTCTATGCCGGAAGAGCTTAATTTGTTTTCTTTTAATTCTATACCCCTGCTGGTACGGGTAAGAAAATTACCGGTACCATAATCATAGAACAATCGGGCTTTCAATCGTTTTATGTATAAAAGCTGCCAAATATCCAAATCAGGATACCAAAAAGGGAAAAAGTATTCAGCAGTAAGGCGGGTAAGCTTTTCAGAAAAAGCGAACATATATCCCCTTGGCAGCGAAGCATAGCCTGAAACAAAAAATTCATCTGTATTTTGCCGCTGTGTGCTGCCTTCAATAATGAGGCTGTGATGGGGAAATAGACCGGGCATATACACGCGTCCAAAAGCATGGAAAACATTCCCGAAATCATCATCACCCGGTGTTGCCAAATAGCTGAGATTTGATAGAAACCCCGCACGTGGTGCCACATCTCTCTGTGCCAGTTTTAGGTAAGAATAGAACAATGCGCTGAATTCATTTTTTGATCGTCCGCGGTAATAATCACCATCTTCCGTAAACCGGTGTGTGTTGGAATAGCTGTATTCATATGAGGGAATAAAGGAGGTTAGCATCATGCTCTGGCGGAAGTTTAGGGGGAGATATATTCTTCCGGAATATGTAAGGCCGTCATTTTCAATATTCAAGGTTTCATTATCAGGAATTTTTATTACCTGCGGACGATTACCATAAGTGCTGCTAAATTCAAAAACCGGGTACAAACCGCGATATGTGAAATTTGTGGAAATATAATGGTGGTTATTCCGCCAGGCATAACCCAGGGTGGTAAATGCTGTGGAAAGTGTATTCTGTGAGAGCAAGGTAACGCCGGGATAAATTTTTGGATCTGTAATGTTCAATTCGTTATAATCGAAATAAAAGGGAGACCAGCTATGGAACCGGAACAAGTGAAACAGCCTGTAATATTTCTTTACCGGGTAATTTTTATCCGGAATATCAGACGGTTCTATGATGTGATTTTCTTCTTCTACCAGGGGAAGGTAAGTTTTTATACTTGTATTCTCTATCTTTTCATATGGTATCCATAAATCTTTATCAAGATTAGTTTTTACTATCCTGAAACCATCCACAGCGTAATTGGCATATACCAGGGACTTGCCACCCTCGGAGAAGAATGGGTCATAAGCGCCAAAGGGAGCCGACGTAACCTGATATTCCTTCCCGCTTTCTACATTAAGTGCATGAATGTTGGGAATGCCGCTCCGGCTGGAACGGAAATAGAGATGTTCTTTACCCCAGCTAAGCTGTGTAATGTTTTCAAAAGTGGGAGGTTTTACTTCTTTCCATGTTTCAGTTCCCGGTATAAACACCGAGATACTTTTTCCCTTATCCTGCAGCAGGATAACAGCGATACTGGAACTTGCTGGATCCCACACCGGAAAAAGTGGCATTCGGTTGCCTGAAGTTGAATGGCGGGATATTACATTTCCGTTTGTTGCATCCAGAATTGTTAAGTAATAGTTGTTGTCTTTTGTAATTTCCACGGTTACAATTTTCTGGCCGTCGGATGAAATATCCGGGGCAAAATACCGGCTTTGATGTGTGAGTTTTGTTAATTTCCGGCTGGCTATGTCCAGTTTTTTTATCACGGAATAGTTCCGATGTTGCCATCGCGGGTCAGATTCCTGCTCAGCCCATACCAATGTATAGCCATCAGTACTTAGTTTTACCGGATCGTAAAAACCGGGCGTAAATAATTTTTTCTCCCCTTCTTCCGGGTCAATCAGCACAAATTGACGGTAATATCCCGGACCATACTTTTCGGCAATAATGAATCCTTTATTGGTTTGCACCGGAAAGCGGTAATTTACATAATCTGCTGCTGTATTTTTTTGCAAGGCCTGGTAAGCTGTGGGATTTATTTTTTCCGCCTGTTTCTGCCATGCAGAATCCCTGCTTTCCATGGTGTTATAGTACAAATCAGATTTAGAAAGTCCGGCATGCTTTTTTAAACCTGCGTAAAACGGAAAAATAAGAAAAGGCCTGCGGGCTACCTTGTCAAGGGTTTTATTAAAAAGCATTGCACCATAGCGCGACCTGCCATAAGAAACAAGCTGGTAGCCATACTGGTAATGATTGGGTACGTAATCTTTGTAAGAACCATAAAATGCTTTATAATAGGAATATGGCTTTTCCCTGTTCAGTGATAATGTACGTATATCCATTTCAAAGGACGGCATTCGTCCGCGTCCGGCCCGGGAAAGAGCTGTTTCGGTTGCAACTGCGTCTCCTTCCAGAAACCAAAGAGGAATAAGACCGGTAACGGCACCGGCAATTTGTTCACCGGCTACATAAGTGGCAGCACGGGTAATTCCCTGGAACATTTTACTTGTTTGCGCTACATGACGGTTTTCATGCAACACAAGCTGTTCCAGCCATGACTGGCTGTAAATATTCTGGCCGGGAGTTGAGTAAAGTTCCATTCGGGATGGCGCCAACACTACCACTCCATTGGCATATGTGCTGTGGCTGTGTATAAGAACAGGGAACTTTTTCAGGTCGCTTTGAAGGGTATTATCAACAAATTGTGCCGAATGTTCAAGAATATTGGCGATATTTTGTGCCTTATCCTCAAACTCTTCATCAAATATTACCCTATAATTTGGTGTTTGTATCTGTTTCCACTTTACTGATGCAGGATCCTGGCCTGTTTGGTAAAACTGAGAATGGGCAGGTAACGAGCCAAGGAAAATGATAAGAAAAATATGAAAACTAAATTTTTGCATCAGCCATATCATAAATAATCAGCCGCCGGACATTTTTGTATTAGCGTAGCCCATGTCTATAAGCAGTTCGTGAATTTTTTCTTTAAAGTTCCCCTGCACAAGAATTTCTCCTTCTTTCACTGTGCCACCGGCACCACATTTCGATTTTAGCTCTTTTCCCAATTCCTTAAGGTCATCTGAACTGCCAACAAATCCTGTTACCAGGGTTACTTCTTTTCCTTTGCGTTGTTTACGGTCAATCATCACGCGAAGTTTTTGCTGCGCAGGATCAGCGGTTCGCTCTTCAGCTTTTTCCTCATATTCATAATCAAAGTCAGGATTAGTGCTATAAACAATATCTAAGCGTTTGTTTTTATTCTTTTTTGCCATCAGAAAATGTATTTTGTGTTCTTTTCAGAAATCAGGTAATATAAGCAAAGTTATTTATTCTTTCTTTAGGATAAAACTTGCCTTGCTGGTAATTGTTTTGCCACCCTATAAAAAAAAGCTATTTTCGTTACGTAATATCTGCCTCTGAAAAGTACAGCATCTAAAATGGAGAACTTTATTCATGGCTTTGGTTTCTGAATTACAATACAAAAAATTTAATTTACTCGGAGGTTGGCTCGTTTTTCTTATCGCAGCCACCACCTACCTTTTAACCTTAGAACCAACAGTTAGCCTATGGGACTGTGGCGAATTTATAGCTTCATCATACAAGCTGCAAGTAGGACATCCGCCGGGAGCACCTTTTTTCATGCTCATGGCCCGCTTTTTTACATTTTTCACCGGGGATGTTTCCCGGGCTGCCCTTATGGTTAATGCGATGTCTGCTTTGGCCAGTGCTTTCACCATTCTTTTCCTGTTTTGGACCATCACTCACTTGGTGCGTAAAATCGTTCCGGAAAACAATCAAAACATGACCCCTGCTGAGTTGATCACCATTATTTCCAGCGGACTTACAGGAGCGCTTGCTTATACCTTCTCTGATACATTTTGGTTTTCAGCAGTTGAAGCAGAAGTTTATGCCACTTCATCGCTGTTTACTGCAGTGGTTTTCTGGGCCATTTTAAAATGGGAAAATGTGGCTGATCAAAAGTATGCCAACCGGTGGCTGATACTAATTGCTTATTTAATGGGGCTTTCCATTGGCGTACATTTACTTAACCTGCTTGCTATCCCGGCTATTGTTTTGGTATATTATTTCCGTAAATACAAAGTTACGCGGCATGGGGTGGCAGTGGCACTTGGGCTTGGCTTTCTTTTATTAGGATTTTTAATGTACGTGATAATTCCGGGAATTGTAAAACTTGCTGCATGGTTTGAACTTTTTTTTGTGAACGGACTGGGTATGCCGTTTAAAAGCGGAGTGTTGTTTTATATTGCTGTTCTTACTACTGGAATCATCTATGGTATATGGTATACCCATAAAAAGAGCAAAGTTGTTCTGAACACAATTTTGGTGGCTTTTACAGTGATTCTTATTGGTTATTCATCTTATGCAGCTATTGTTATTCGTTCGCTTGCCAATCCCCCCATGGATGAAAACAACCCAGAGCAGGTTTTTTCCCTGCTTGCCTACCTTAACCGGGAACAATATGGCGACAGACCGTTAATAAGCGGCCAGTATTACAATGCCCCCGTAAAGGAATATAAAGAAGGAAAACCCACACGATCGCAGGTAGATGGAAAATATGAAATTACCGCGCACAAAACCGACATTGTTTATGATGATCGGTTCACCACGTTTTTCCCCAGAATGTACAGCGCTGTGCCACAACATGTGCAGGTATATAAGGATTGGGCCAATATTAATGGAACACCAGTTCGTGTGATTAACCGACAAGGGCAACAGGAGGTGATACGCAAACCCACATTTGGTGAAAACATACTTTTTTTCATTAAATATCAGCTGGGGCATATGTATTTCAGGTACTTCATGTGGAATTTTTCCGGTAAGCAAAACGATAACCAAAGCCACGGAGGAATACTGGATGGAAATTGGATTAGCGGGATTCCTGCACTGGATGAATTGCGCCTTGGCTCACAGCTTATGCCACCTTCTCTTAAGGATCATCCTGCCCGGAATACCTATTTCCTGCTTCCTTTTTTGTTGGGATTATCCGGATTACTGTTTCATGCCTCAAGAAAAAGTAAAGATTTTTGGGTAGTGATGTTATTGTTCTTTTTCACAGGAATTGCCATTGTAATTTACTTAAATCAGACACCCCTGCAGCCCCGCGAAAGGGATTATGCATATGCCGGATCATTTTATGCCTTTGCCATCTGGATAGGAATAGGGGTGGCTGCTTTTGTGAATGTGTTGCCGCGTTCAGTAAACCCTAAAATCAAAGCAGCCGGGGCAGGATTACTTGCCTTAATTTTAGTCCCGGGCCTTATGGCATTCCAGAATTGGGATGATCATGATCGCAGCGAACGAACATTTGCCCGGGATATGGCATTTAATTACCTGAAATCATGTGCACCCAATGCCATTCTGTTTACACATGGAGACAATGACACTTTTCCGCTGTGGTATGCCCAGGAGGTTGAAGGTTTCCGAACAGATGTACGGGTAGTAAATCTTATGCTTCTCAATGCTGACTGGTACATAGAAATGATGAAACGAAAAGCATATGATTCAGAAGCCTTACCTGTTTCCTTTACAAATGAAGAATTAAGGCATGGTAATTTGAATACTGTATTTCTGATTGAGCGCGTTTCCGGATTTGTAGATGTAGGCAAAGCCATAGAATTTGTGACGAGTGATAACCCTGAAACCAAAAAAATCCCTGGTAACAGAGGTTCAGTGGATCATTTGCCTGCAAAAAAATTCCGTCTTGCTGTAGACACTTTTAATGTTGTGGCAAATGGAACTGTAGATAAAAACGAAATTGATAACATGCTACCCGCCCTTGAGTGGAATATAAATAAAAGCCGGATCACGAAAAGTGAGCTGGTTGCCCTGGATATCCTGGCTAATAACAATTGGGAGCGTCCCGTATACTTTGC
>JBEPYD010000057.1:12684-14042 GCA_041641575.1 Bacteroidales bacterium | reverse complement strand
ATTATTTACATTAACTTATAGATTTTATGAAAATTATCAAATATCAAATTAAATTATAAATATAATATTTAAAAAATGCAAGAGAACTTACAAATTGACAGCCTCGATAAGAAAATCATTTCCCTTATCCGCGCAAATGCCCGCATTCCTTTTCTGGAAGTGGCCCGGGAGTGTAAAGTATCGGGTGCTGCCATACATCAGCGCGTGCAACGTTTAACCAAAATGGGCGTAATAATTGGCTCCGAGTTTATCATTGATCCTAAAAAAATAGGATTTCATACCTGCGCTTATATGGGAATTTTCCTGGAAAAGGCAAGTTATTTTAAACGGGTGGTATCTCAGCTGGAGAAAATTCCTGAAATTACACAATGCCATTATACCACAGGAAACTATTCTATTTTCGTAAAGATTTATGCCCGGAATAATGAGCATTTAAAGACCATTTTGTCAGACAAATTACAATCTGTGGAAGGGATTGTACGCACAGAAACCTTTATATCTCTGGAAGAAAGCTTTAACCGCCATCTTCCAATAGATTAAACACCAGCATTTGAATTTTCCCGCTGGCGGAGCATTTCAAACATGATAACTCCCGAAGCAACCGCTACATTTAAAGAACCGATTTCGCCCATCAGCGGGATTTTCATTTGGGTATCTGCCAATGACAAAAGTGGCTCTGATATACCTGTTTCTTCACCCCCCAATAAAACAGCAGCAGGTAGGCTAAGGTCTGTATCGTAAATCAGATTTTCTGCTTTTTCTGTTGCTGCAAAGATCTGAATTCCTGAGTTTTTAAGAAACTGAACTGTTTCATTAAGCGTTGTTACCCTGCAAACGGGAATGCGATTCAGCGCCCCGGCAGAAGTTTTTACGGCATCGGAATTAATACGGGCCGCTCCGCTGGCTGGAATTACAATAGCATTTGCCCCGGCACACTCACAACTGCGTGCAATTGAACCAAAATTCCGGACATCCGTAATACCATCCAAAACCAAAATGGAAGGAACTTTCCCCTGCTCAAACAGAAAAGGAATGATTTTTTCAATATCCTGGTATTCAATTAATGATTTAAGGGCAATGATTCCCTGGTGTAATTTTTGGGTAATGCTGTTCAGTTTTTCTACCGGCACGTATTGAATGTAGATGCTTTTCGCTCTCGCAGCACCGGTTATCTCCCTGATTTTATCATTATTCATTCCCTTTTTTATCAGGATACGGTCGATGCTTTGATCAGCTTTTACCGCTTCCATTACTGGGTGAATTCCAAAAATATATTCACTGGCTTTTAATCCTTTTTGTTTTCTCACAATATTTTTTTTATGGGTACAGCAAGCCGCCTGCACGAATGGATATAATTG
>JBEPYD010000057.1:0-12674 GCA_041641575.1 Bacteroidales bacterium | reverse complement strand
ATTTTACCTGGGTGGAGCATCTCTTTAATCTGAAATGATGTATGGTTTGCCCGAACGCCATGATGCAACAGCCTTTTTCCAGTGATAATTAAGGGCGTCATCACGTTCAAGTTTATAAATGTTGTTGCTCAGCGGGGAGGTTTCATGGAGAAAAAGAAATTCAAGTTCGGGGCTGCGTTGCTTTTGAAAATAGACCCATTTTTCTTTATCATTTGATTTATACATGGCATTTGGCGGACCAAAAACAAGATAAACCATGCCGCGGTCTGTCTTCCATCCCTCACGATCGCTTGGGAAGAAATAATTTGCAAAGAAAACACGGTTGTAATATACCCGCAGGAGTTCACGCGCTGCATCCAGCGATCCTGTAGTGTTTATCCAGAATTCGTCCACAGCCAGCTTGGTATTGTTAGCTGCCAGTAATTGCTTGTATTCTTCACTATTCGTAATGTAGGCCAGGGGAGTAACCAGTTCTTCTGGCGTGGTAACCTGCGGATAACGCTTTCCGAAATTATAGAGCGTAAGTCCGTCCATTTCTGATGTGTCGGTTTGTATGTGATAAAGCCCTTCATAAGGAAACATGAATGAGGATGAGGGGGAATAATCATAAACCCAAAGGCTATCTGCCCGTTCCGGTAATTTTGGAGGTTGATATATGGAAAATACCGGTGGCGGCAAAGGAAAATCGTTCTTATAATAATGCACGTATAGTTTTCCGGAGTACTGCCTGTTGTTGTTAATTTTGTAAGCCTTATTGCCTCTCAGAATATAATTGTAAATCAATTCATTGGTAATGCCATCCGTTAATTTGTAATTCTGATTCGTGAAATAATTCAATTTGTCAACAGGCACAAACTGCTGCACAATTTCCTGCCGCAGGACATCGTGTACATAAACCCTTAGCATGTAGCGCCCGGGCATGCCGGCTTTTACAGGAAAAGCGGTTTCAAAATGACTTGTATTATTATCTTCAATGGTATAAGCATAGGTAGCGCTGTCTATTAAAGCATTTTCCTGAACCGGCGGAAAAAGCTGGTACAACTGGTAATGAATTTTAACATTGGCCTGCATCTTATTTTCCGGGTTGGCACTGTTAAAAAGTAACTCAGAAGTGAATAATTTTACCAGTACATTAGATTGTTCCTCTGAGGTGTGATAAATTTTTATTGCCGGATGTATCCGTAATTCTGAAGGATTATAAATGTAGGCCAAATCTCTACGTTCAGCGCTTCTTTGCATGGGTTCGGAAGAGCGGTTTTTGGTGCCGGAACATCCTGTAAAAATAAGAATAATCAGTATTGCCGCAGCAATATAAAAATCTCGCATGTGTATTATCAATTTTGCAATAAAAGTAGTAAATATTTATGTTTTGTATTCAAATAATAAACTTAGCTGCAGTTTACTTTAGATGAATACAAACATAGCCATCGTAATTCTGTTTCTCTAATAAAACAGTTTATACTAAGAAAATATTACATATTCTTAAATAATTACATAGCACCTTGTCCGGATACCGCTCTTCTATGACACATAAATACAAATTTTTTCTTCTGCTGGTGATTTTGCCGGGCATATTCTTGTCGGCGAATGCTCAGTATTTTGGAAAAAATAAACCCGATTATGAAGTGTTTGATTTTAAGGTGTACCAAACACCGCACTTTAAGATTTATCATTATCTTGAAAATGATAGTTTTTTAAATCGTTATTCGCGCACAGCGGAGATGTGGTACCTACATCATCAGAAGGTTTTTAAAGATACCTTCAAAAATCATAATCCCTTAATTTTATATGGTACACATCCGGATTTTCAGCAAACACGTGCCATAAGTTCTCCGCTTGGTATTGGCACCGGAGGCGTTACAGAGGCCCTGAAAAATCGTGTGGTAATGCCTGTAATGTATTCGAATGCTCAAACCAGCCATGTTTTGGGTCATGAGTTAGTACATGCTTTTCAGTTTAATTCATTACTCAGGAGCGATTCCCTGGGGTTAAGGAGCTTACGAAATTTACCATTATGGATGGTAGAAGGTATGGCAGAGTTCCTAACACAAGGCGATGATGACCCACATACCGCCATGTGGATGAGGGATGCTATTTTACATAATGATTTTCCAACGTTGGAACAAATGTCGGCCGAAATGAAATACTTTCCGTACAATTTTGGACAGGCATTTTGGGTATATGTAGTAAAAAAATATGGAGATGAGGTAATTATGCCATTACTGAAGGAGACTGCTAAATCCGGTTATGAGGTGGCACTAGACAGCGTTCTCAAAATTGATGAAGAGGCATTTTCCGCTGAATGGAAAGAAGTGATGAGAAGCTATTACGCACCTCTTACAGGTGATACCATTCAAGCGCCACCCGGTAATAAATTGCTGACTGACAAGAGAAAAGGAGATATTCAATTAATGCCGGCCATCAGTCCGGATGGTAAATATGTGGCTTATTTTTCAGAAAGAGGCATTTTTGCTATTGATTTATACCTGGCTGAGGTTGAAACAGGGAAGGTTATACGGCGGATCACTTCCAAAAGCAAAACCCCTTACATTGATGATTATGACTTTATGGAATCAGCGGTTGCCTGGTCTCCGGATGGCAGCATGTTTGCTATAGTAGTGGTATCACGAGGAGAAAACCAACTGTTAATTATAAACCCCAATAATGGCAGGATAGTAAAACGCATCATTCCCAGAAGGCTGCCTGCATTTAGCAACCCCGCCTGGTCGCCTGATGGCCGGAATATTTTGGTTTCAGGGCTTGTAAATGGCCAAAGTGATCTTTTTATTATTGACTGGCAGACAGAATATGTTGAACAGCTAACATTCGATTATGCTGCAAATCTCCAACCCCAATGGTCGCCCGATGGCAACTATATTGTTTATGCCACAGACAAAGCCCCTGGAGTAAATGGTAAAAATCTGGCAGAAGGATACCAGCTGGCAATGCTGAATACAAATATAAAAATTGAACAGATTCTTCCGGTTTACCCTGATGCAAGAAATTTGAATCCTGTTTTTTCCAGGGATGGTAATTCAGTTTACTTTTTGTCAGATCAGGATGGTTTCAGGGATTTATATAATTATCATGTAAAAGATGATAGAATATACAGGCTGACAAAGTTGCAAACCGGGATTAGTGGAATTACACCTTTCTCGCCGGCATACAGTATTGCCGACAGTACTTTGCTATTTGTTTATTTTAACAATAAAGAATATTCCATTTATAAAAGCAGGCTTCAGCATTTATTGTGGAATAATGTGCCGGATGCTTCCAGCACGCCTTTTGCTGGTATGTTGCCACCTTTAGATAGTGTAACTGCTTTAAACGATAAATATTTTGATGCTTTACAAAAGCAGCGAATATCTTTTCAGCCTGCAGATTCTTTCAAGGCTGTTTCCTATTCCCCGGAATTTAAGCTGGATTATATTGGGAATACGGGTATAGGCATGGCCACCGGCAGGTTCGGATCGGCAATGGCCGGCAGTAGTGAAATGTTTTTTAGCGATATTATAGGTAACAACCAGCTCTTTATTGGACTGAACATAAATGGTGAAATTTATGACTTTGGAGGGCAGATATCATACATAAATAATAAATACCGTTTAAACTGGGGTGTTTCTTTTTCACACATTCCGTTTCGTTATGGTTTTTACGATGTAAGGCCAGATACAATCACCATAAATGATGCCCCTAAACAAGTAGAAAATGCTGCATTAAAGTTTTACCGCCGTTTTGAAGATAAACTATCGTTTTTTGCATTTCTCCCCATTTCCACAACACGCAGAATTGAAGCAGGTGCGGCAGTTTCATACAATTATTTCCGGCTCGACCAGTATAATTATTATTATGATTCAACAAGCACATTTTTAGGTAGTGATATTGATAGAAAGCTGCCTGTGAGAGATGGTTTTGGCCTGCAACAGGTTGATGTTGCCTATGTATTCGATAATTCTTATTTTGGTCTTACAAGTCCTTTGAAGGGCCGTAGAATGCGCGTGCAGATAGAAAAATATTTTGGTGAAATATCTATCTACACAGGCTTAATTGATTTCAGAAAATATTTTTATCTGCGTCCGGTTACCCTTGCATTCAGGGGCTTTCACTACGGCAGGTATGGCAATGCGGCTGAAGCCGATGAGGTATTGTGGCCGCTTTACCTGGGATATCCATGGTTTTTGCGCGGAGTAGACCGAAACAGGGATTTATACGAAGAGGATGAGCTGGAAGGCATCAGCATTTATGAAAGCCTTTATGGCAATAAGATGTTGGTAGCAAACTTTGAAATCCGGCTCCCATTTACCGGGGTGGAGCAACTGGCACTCATAAAATCAAAATTTCTTTTAACCAATATTTCGCTGTTTTTTGATGGTGGAATAGCATGGTCTAATGGCAATGAACCGGTATTAAGCCTAAAGCCAGAGTCCGTAAATGAACGTGTTCCTGTTTTAAGTACCGGGGTTTCACTGCGTATAAACTTACTCGGCGCAATTGTTCTGGAAACCTATTATGCTCTTCCGATGCAACATGATGGGTTTGGCAAAGGGGTATTTGGAATAAATCTTTTGCCAGGATGGTAAAAGAGTTTCTTACGCACAGGGCTGCCCTGCTTTTCCACAGCGCTTTAGTTCATCGCATTTGGCACAGGTTAATCCCATCTTTTTCATTTCGGCGTTGGCTCCCACACTTGTTTTAGGAAAACGGCCGTTTTTTACTATCAGAATTCTTATGCCCATACCTGCTAAAGCAATGGTAAGTATGGCAATAGAAAAACCGGCCATAATAAGAAAAGTTTGCATACCTCTTATTTAGAAATTATCAAGAATAATAATTGCAAAGATAATTATTTTTCATATTTGGGCATTGCATAAGTAGTTGTATATTAAAATACATTAAAGTTTTAAATGTATTCGAAAATTTGCATTTATAATTTCGGCTTATATGGATTGTTGTTTGCCATTAAATACTAAATTTATTTGATTTAAGTTTTTATAAAAAGAAAATTAATCTAATTTTAACGCGCCCTTTTAATATGCGTGTAGGAAATTTGGAATTGTTTAAATTTATCTTTATTCAGGTTTTCACATACGGTATATAAAAGTTTATTGATTAAAAAAACTACACAGGTGAAGAAAAAATATGTCATAGGAGCAATTCTGATTGCAATTACCGCCTTAATTATTGTATTTACCACGTCAGGAGGAGAAAAGGAAGCATTGCTTGAAGCAAAAGTAAGCAAAGGAGAATTTGATGTAATTATTACAGTTACAGGCGAATTACAGGCACAAAGTTCAGAGAAAATAATGGCTCCTTCTCAGTTACGCAGCCGCCGCCTCCGGTTTAACAACATCAAAATTCAGGATTTAATCCCTGAAGGCACTGTTGTTGATTCCGGCGATTATGTAGCCACCCTGGACCGTTCTGAAGCAGCCAATACCCTTAAGGATATCGAAGATGAGGTGCAGAAAATAGAATCACAGTATTTAAAAACAAAGCTGGATACCACGATAAACCTAAGGGAATTGCGCGATGCCCTTATCAATCTTGAGTTTGCTATGGAAGAAGCAGAGATTAGGCTTGAGCAGAGTAAATTTGAACCACCAGCCACCATACGGCAGGCAAAAATTGATCTTGATAAGGCAGAAAGGGCTTATGAGCAGGCCAGGAGCAATTATAAACTTAAAGTACAGCAGGCCGAGGCAGATATGACTGAGGTAAACATAAATCTGTCAAAGGAAAACCGGCGGATGGAAGAAATGCTTGAGGTTTTGGATCAATTTGTGATTATGGCGCCTAAACCCGGAATGGTGATATATCACCGGGAATGGAGTGGTCAAAAAAGGAAGGTAGGGTCGACAATCTCACCCTGGGATTTAACCGTGGCTACCTTACCTGATCTCAGCACAATGGTTTCCAAAACATATATTAATGAAATTGACATAAGTAAAATCAAACGTGGTCAGCAGGTTGAGATTGGTGTAGATGCATTTCCTGAAAAGAAATATTCAGGAACCATTACGGAGGTTGCAAATATTGGCGAACAACTACCGAACACAGATGCCAAGGTATTCGAAGTGATTATAGAAATTGACGGTTACGATCCAATCCTGCGCCCCTCAATGACAACAAGCAATCAGATACTGATAAATACATTTACGGATGTTAATTACATTCCCATAGAAGCTGTTCATACTTTTGACAGTGTACCTTTCGTTTTTACCAGTAAAGGAACCCGACAGATTGTGTTGCTGGATGAAGCCAATGAAAACCAAATTATCGTAGAAAAGGGATTGGAGGAAGGCGATAAAATATATTTAAATGCACCTGAGGATGGTGAAAACTGGAAATTGCATGGGGAAGAATTGATATCGCTGATTGAAGAGAAAAAGCGACAGGAGGAAGAAAAGAAAAAAAAGGAGGAAGAGGAGCAAGCCGCACCTAAAAATGAAATGAAGGGTAGAAAAATTCCGGGGAAAAATTAGCAGCATGAATTTTAATTATAAATTGAACCGGTTTTGAAAAGATATCTGCACGATATAACCATCGCCTTTGAATCCATTCTTGCAAATAAATTAAAGTCAGTGCTTACAGCACTTGGAATTATTTTTGGGGTAGCTGCTGTAATTAGCATGCTGGCTATAGGTGCCGGCGCGCAGCAGGAAATCCTTGAGCAGATTGAAATGGTAGGTGTAAATAACATTATCATTACGCCCATAGTTCCGGCAGATCAAAACCAGGCCACAGAGGGAGAGCAGGAAGAGCAGGGGCAGAGCCAGAAATTTTCGCCAGGCCTTACATTGTTAGATGCGGAAGCAATAGTTGACATTCTCCCTTCAGTTGAAGCTGTGAGTCCTGAGATATCTGTCAACAGTTATGTGGTGAAAGATGGTATTCGTCAGCAGGCAAGAATTATGGGGGTAAATCATTCATATTTTGATTTATTTAACCTGGAGATTGCCCGGGGCAATTATTTTGGCGATCATCATGAAGAACATGGATTGCCAGTATGTGTGATTGGCGATAACATACGAGCCAAATTTTTTGCCCAGTCTGATCCGATTAACAAGTATATTAAATTTGGCCATGTATGGCTAAAAGTTATTGGTGTTCTGGAGAAATCCAATGTTGAAGTGAGTGCTGTGCAGGATATTGGTGTTAACGTGCAGAACGATAATATTTATGTGCCTGTAAAAACCATCCTTATGCGGTATCAGAACCGTGCGGTGATTAATTCAAGAGACCTTAAGAATACAGGTGGTGGAGGAGGGTTTATTATTATAAGTTCAAGATCATCAAATCCATCGGAAAATACATCTAATAATTACCATCAGTTAGATAAAATAGTAGTACAGGTAAAAGAAACGGAGCAGCTAACACCCACTACCCGCGTGCTTAGTCGCATGCTGATGCGACGGCACGAGGGCGTTCAGGATTTTGAAATTACCGTGCCTGAAATGCTCCTAAAACAACAGCAAAGAGCCAAAGATATTTTTAACGTGGTGCTGGGGGCAATAGCCAGTATATCATTAATTGTTGGCGGTATTGGAATTATGAATATTATGTTTGCTTCGGTAATGGAACGCATAAAAGAAATTGGAACGCGTTTGGCCATTGGGGCTAAAAAGCAGGACATTGTTGTTCAGTTTCTTGCCGAGGCTGTGCTGATAAGTGTTACCGGAGGGATTATCGGGGTTATCCTGGGCGTAATTATGGCGTTTTTAATTGAACGTTTTGCTGATATTACCACCATTGTTTCTCCATTTGCCGTTTTTATTGCCTTTTTTGTATCAGCAAGTGTAGGGGTTATTTTCGGATACACTCCTGCCAAACGCGCATCAGAAAAAGATCCCATTGAGTCTCTACGATATGAATAAAAAAAGGACTATGACTTTCCGTAAATATTACGTGGTAATTTTTATTTCTTTGATTTTTTTAAAGACGGAACCGATAAAAGCCCAGGCGCTTTCTCGCACCTTAAGCTTAGATGAAGTAGTTGTAATGGCCCGGGAACAATCGTTGCAGGGACTGTTGGCCCGGCACCGTTTTCGAAGCAGCTATTGGGAATATCGGACCTATGTGGCCCGTTTCCGTCCTTCGCTCAACCTTGAGGCCACTATTCCTGATCTTAACCGTGCTTATCAAAGGGTGGTATTAGAGAGTGGAGAAACCTTTGTGGAAAGAAGCTCGCTCAACTCTGATGTAGAACTTTCCTTAAGGCAGAATGTTGGCTTTACAGGTGGCACCATTTTTATGAATTCAGGGTTGCAACGCACCGAAATTTTAACGGAAGGCGGAAAAACCACGTATCTTTCCACACCACTTAGTGTGGGGTTTGTACAACCTCTGTCCGGATTTAACATTTATAAATGGCAGCGGAAAATAGAGCCACTGAAATATGAGGAGGCAAAGAAAAGATACCTGGAATCCATGGAGGGTGTGGCCATTCGTGCCATTGATTACTTTTTTGATCTGGCTCTTGCACAGATAAACCTGGAAATTGCCCGCGTTAATTTTGAAAATGCTGATACCCTGTATAAAATTGCACAGGGGAGGTACAATATTGGTACCATTGCAGAAAATGAATTACTGCAAATGGAGTTGGGTACGCTTAATGCCGGTACAGCAATGAATGAGGCCAACATTCAATTGGAAGCCATGCAATCGCAGCTGCGTTCTTTCCTGGGGTTTAATGAAAATGTAAATTTAACACTGGTCATTCCAGCAGAAATACCCGAAACTGAAATTGAATTTGCAAAGGCATATGGGCTTGCCCTGGAAAATAATCCGAATATTCTTTCGCTTGAGCGTGAAGTTCTGGAGTCGGATAGAAATGTAGCCGAAGCAAAATCAGAACGTGGGCTTAATGCCGATCTTTTTGCCTCTTTTGGTCTCACGGAAAGAGCCAATACCATACCTGAAGCTTACCGAAACCCCCAGGATCAGCAGCAGGTGAGGGTAGGGTTGATGTTGCCCATAGTAGACTGGGGATTAAATAAAGGGAATTATAAAATGGCGCTTTCCGGTCATGAAGTGGTGCGTACGCAGGTAGCGCAGGAAAAGATTGATTTTGAGCAGGCGGTCTTTCTGCAGGTAATGCGGTTCAATCTTCAGGATGATCAGTTTTTTATTGCAGCCAAAGCAGATACCATAGCGCAGCTCCGGTATGATGTTTCCAAACAACGGTTTTTAATAGGCAAAATAGACGTACTTGATCTTAATGTTGCCCTGAACGAGAAAGATGTAGCCCGTCGTGCTTATGTGCAGGCGTTGCGAAACTACTGGAATTATTTTTACACCATCCGCCGGTTAACACTCTACGATTTTGTGGAAGAGGTTCCTTTGCAGGAGGAGTATGATGATTTGATAGAGTAGTATTGCCATAATATCACTTGGTTGTAAATTAGTAATGCGTATGTTTTTTCCTTTTGTCTTATTCCTATCTTCGTTACTGATAATATTTTTGAAATTTTTTTTGCATTACCAATTAATTAAGGAAATCAAAGAAAAGCAAAATCCAGATTTAGGGACATACATCAACGATCAGTTTAACCGTCAGAATGATTATTTACATTGTTTTCTACCTGTTTTTCCAAAAGACAAAGATTTTTTGAATAACATCAAAACTCTTAATATGATAAGAGCATGTGTTGTTTTGTTTTATATTTTCTTCATCACTTCCGTATTATTGGCATTTAATTAATATGTTAATTATTAAGATTTTTATTAGGCTTATTGATATATATTTACAAAAAGGAGATTTAATCTTCTTGTAAAAAAATTTCATCATTAATATCAAAAAACTAATTCAAACCTTAAACCACCATCATGAAAAAAACACTTTTTATTAGTATCATCCTGAATGTATTTTTCTTTAACTCTTTTTCTCAGGAAATAAATGATCTTACTGATCAAAACCGGTTGGCTGTGCTCTGGACCAGTGGCGATAAAGAAGTGGCTGAGAAAGTTTGTATGATGTACACCCATGCTGCAAAAACCAATGAATGGTTTGATGAAGTTGTTTTCATCATTTGGGGACCTTCCTCAAAATTACTCACTGAGGATAAAGACCTGCAGACCAAAGTGAAAGCCATGATGGATGATGGCGTTATTGTTGAGGCATGTATTGCATGTGCCGGATTATATGGCATTATTGACGATTTAAGAAGCTTAGGTATGGAAGTAAAACCCATGGGAGAACCGCTTTCCGGATTTTTAAAAGATCCTAATACCAAAGTGCTTACGTTTTAATGATTTGGTAAGATGAGTAATCCTTTCGTCACCATATTTACATCCAATACACCTATAGAATGTCACATTCTCAGGGGACGGTTGTTGAGTGATGGTATACAGGCATTTGTTTTTGATGAAAATATGGTATGGGTACATCCATTTAGAGCAGTTGCTATTGGCGGTGTAAGGCTGTGTGTTTTATCAGATAATGTAGTAATGGCCTCCAAAATTTTAAGTGATGTAAACAAGAACAGACTTACAGATGAACAGGGTGAATATGAAACCGATGAGGCATTATCTGCCGAAATAATACGACAGAATGAGATTCTTAAAATAAAGGTGCTTTTGTGGAAGAAGCCGAATTGGCCTGAAAAACCAGAAATAAAATCTACTATATTGTCCTCAGAGGATATTCAACAATTATTGAATGAGACTAAAAAATTCTTTGAGATCAAACAAAAGAAATTCACTTTTACCTGGCAGCGGTTTTGGTATGAACTATTCGACTTTGACAGGGATTTTTTTTCTTATCTGTGCCCGAGGCCTTCTGCGTATTATCTGGAAGAGGAATTAATTCATAATTTTAATAAACTTGAGAATGAATCATCAAAAGAAACAGCATGTCCGGTGTGCCATTCAAATAATATCGTATATGGACATGCCCTGAATTTTAGGTGGGATTTTGCCTACCTTATTTTATCACTGCTGTTGATGACTCCTTTACCTCCTTTCCGAAAAGCATTTCATTGTTTTGATTGCGGCAAAGATTTCAAAAGGAGAGAATTGCAAGGATAAATTCCAAACCTCTTATTGCCCCACAAACGGTGTGCGGTTTATGATGGATCTGCCCAGGGTGATTTCATCGGCATATTCCAGCTCATCACCAATGGCTACACCCCTTGCCAGTGTACTAACCTGAATATTGTACGGGTTGAGTTTCCGGTAGAGAAAGAAGTTTGTTGTATCACCTTCCATGGTTGTGCTTAGCGCCAGAATTACTTCTTTCACATTTCCTTCACCTGCTTTTTGCAAAAGTGTGTCTATGTTTAAATCGGCCGGACCAATACCGTCCATTGGAGAAATAATGCCTCCTAAAACATGATAGACACCCCGGTATTGCTGTGTGTTTTCTATAGAAAGCACTTCCCGTACACTTTCTACCACACAAACCAGCGATTGATCGCGGGATTTGTCGGAGCAGACCTGGCAAATTTCAGTATCAGAAATGTTATGACATTTTTTACATTCTTTTACTTCCTGCCTGAGTTGAATGATGGCATTTCCAAAACGGTTCACGTTCTCCTGCGGTTGCTTGAGCATGTGTAATACCAGCCTTAGCGCTGTTTTACGGCCAATACCGGGCAGCTTACTAAACTCATCAATGGCATTTTCAAGTAATTTGGAAGGATAGTTACTCAGATTCATGGTTGTGCTTTCTCTGTGGCAAAGGTAATATCATTTGCTTCCTTTTACAACCGGGCAGGCAGACGGTTTGATAAAAATTTCTCGTTTAAATCATTTTCTTTTGCTAATCTTGCAGTTGAAACTAATAACTATTTTTAGATATGAGTCCGTGGCTGGTATTAGGTCTGGTTTTATTGTATTTCATTGTATTGCTGATAATTTCTTATTTCACTGGAAAAGGTGCCGGAAACAGTGGCTTTTTCCTTGGCAACAAAAAATCACCCTGGTTTGTGGTTGCATTCGGGATGATAGGCGCCAGTCTGTCGGGCGTTACTTTTATTTCCGTGCCCGGATGGGTGGGAGACAGCCAGTTTTCTTACATGCAAATGGTTTTTGGTTACCTGCTAGGGTATGTGGTTATTGCCAACATATTAATGCCTTTATATTATCGCCTGCAGTTAACCTCCATTTATACATATCTCGAGCAAAGATTTGGGTTTTATTCCTACAAAACCGGAGCTTCTTTTTTCCTTCTTTCCAGAATTATCGGTTCGTCATTCCGGCTCTTTCTGGTTGCCAATGTATTGCAGTTTACAGTTTTTGAGCAGTGGGGCATTCCTTTTTGGATTACCGTAGCGGTTACCATTTTACTTATTTGGCTCTACACTTTCCGTGGCGGAATTAAAACCATTATCTGGACTGATACCCTCCAAACTGCTTTTATGCTCATTGCAGCAGTATTGGCCATTGTTCTCATCAGCAAAGAATTTAACATGAATTTCCGTGAATTGGTGCATACGGTATCAGAAAGTAAATATTCCAGGATATTTTTCTTTGAAGATATCAGGAATGAGCATCATTTTCTTAAGCAGTTTCTTAGTGGCGCATTTATCACCATTGTAATGACAGGGTTAGACCAGGATATGATGCAGAAAAATTTAAGTTGCCGGAATATAAAAGAGGCCAAAAAAAATATGTACTGGTTTAGCGCAACTTTAGTTCCTGTAAACTTATTGTTCCTCTCGCTTGGCGCTCTTTTG
>JBEPYD010000056.1:0-14058 GCA_041641575.1 Bacteroidales bacterium | reverse complement strand
TCTAATGGTTTGTCTTGCTCTTGAGAGATTTACCCTCACCGCGTTTGGGGCCATTTGTAATATCTTACCTGTTTCTTCAGTAGAAAATTGTTGAACATCGTGCAGTTGTATAACCATGCGCTGCAGCGCCGGAAGCTGGTTTACCAGCTTTTGAATCATTTCGCCTGTTTCTTCGCTGGCCATTTTATTGTAGGGTGTATCATTATCAATCTCAGTAGTTTTTGAATCATTTTCAGGTAAAGAGAATAACTGCTTTGATTTTAGCCTGTCGAGGCAATGATTTTTCAATACACGCATGGCATAAGCCTCCGGATTGTCAATTTTATTCATTTCTTCAAACTTATTCCATAGTTTTATAAACACCTCCTGCACAGCATCTTCAGCTTCCTGCCTGTTTTTTAAAATGGCCAGGGCAAAAGATATCAGCTTGTTTCCAACAGGAAAAATCTTTTCTCTGAATATTTGTTTTCTATGCGTCAGGTTCATGCTCATGAAAAATGCCTGTCAGATAGTTACGTTTTCCAGTCCGTTTATTCCCTTTGGCGATGTAAAAAGCTCCATTAATTCCTGATCAATCTCTCCTTCTATATTAATCAAGACAGTTTTATCCATTCTTTTTACCAGTACCAGTAATTGTGAAATACTGCCGTTGGTGTATTTTGCATGACACTGCATTCTTTTATTTTCATGCACCGTTTCCAGTATTTTATCATATGCAATCAGGAACTGCAATGCATCTTTTTCAAAGTTGATGTTCAAAAGAGAATCCTTTCCGGCTAATATTTGAATTTTATGAATTTTTGCTTCACCGGAATTGTCCGAATCAGCTTTTTTCATTGTAAAAATACTGCCTTCTATTTCAGCAAAATTAAAAGCCTTTGATGAAATGTAATCAGAAAAAGATTCATTTAAAGAATTTGATTGTCCAAATAGCCCCAGTGGCATAAAAATAATGACGAAGATGATCCCTTTGATTTTTCTCACTTGAATGTATATTTGTTAAATACTTGAAAATTAATATTATACCCACAAATTCCTGTGTAATATATTTCATCGTTTATCTATAAGACGATTTACCCCCCTAAAGCATTACTTCAAAACTGAAAAAAAATAAAAAATTTTTTTCAATTTTTTATATCTTCATAATACTCTAAAAGAGTGATGAATAATGTCCGTGTTAAAGATGACCATCAAGGTATATCGTAAATTTATTGTGCAATTCTTTTTGCTTTTAATAATAACATATTATCTTTGCCAACCGAAAACGAAAAACGATGAATCAGTAGCTCAGCTGGTAGAGCACATCCCTTTTAAGGATGGGGTCCTGAGTTCGAACCTCAGCTGATTCACAATAAAGCACAGCATTTATTTGCTGTGCTTTTTTATTTATGCCTGAACTCAGTTAGTGAAGCCGTAGCAAAGAGCAATAATGTGCATCAGTAACGGTAAGTGTTGTGAAGAAGATCACAGTTTTTGTCTATGTTACAGGGAAGGCAGGAGCAGGCAGTGCCTGTTATGGTGTGTGGCTTTCTTTGCAATAGGATTTTCTTACGATTTACAGGTTTATGGCGAATTCATTAAACAGCCTGTACACTTTACTTGTTTATTATATAGTGGTTGCAGGAAAACCAAAACTTTCTCGTTACACTTGCAACAAAAAGGTTCATTTATATAGGTAATCTGCCTTTTTTATGACTTCGCAAGCCTCGGACTTGTTGTTCTCTTATCAACCACTCCATTTTTTTATACACAACCATCAAATTACTATAATATAATGAGTGAGCTAAAATCCATAAATCCTTATTCGGGCGAATTAAACAAAGTATATACGGCACATACTGATAAAGAAACTGAAGATAAACTTAATTTATCTCATGGTGCTTTTTTAAAATGGAGAAAAACATCTCTGGATGAGCGAAGAAAAATTTTACTCTCCTGTGCAAGTGTTTTAGAAGAAAATCTTAATAAGTATGCTGCTCTCATCACAAGAGAGATGGGCAAAGTAATAAAAGAATCAAAGGCGGAGATTCAGAAATCGGCCTGGATTTGCCGGTATTATGCAGAAAATGGTGGAACCTTTTTAGCCGATGAATCGCTTGATGTTTCAGAAGGCCGGGGTAAACTGGTTTACGACCCCCTGGGAACGATACTGGCGGTTATGCCATGGAATTTTCCATTTTACCAGGTATTCAGGTTTGCTCCTCCAACTTTAATGGCCGGCAATGTAGCCGTTCTCAAACATGCCTCTAATGTACCCGGCTGTTCCCTGGCAATTGAAGATATTTTTAGAAAAGCAGGCCTTCCGGATGGTGTGTTTCAATCCTTATTAATAAGTTCATCCGAAGTAGGTAAAGTTATAGAACATGATGCTGTAAAGGCGGTTACACTTACCGGTAGTGCCGGTGCCGGAAGTAAAGTGGCTGCAAAAGCGGGAAAAGAAATTAAAAAAACCGTACTCGAACTTGGCGGATCTGACCCGTTTATTGTTTTTGAAGATGCAGATGTTGAAGAAGCCGCCAAAACCGCTGCCCGTGCCAGGCTTATCAATTGTGGACAAAGCTGTATCGCAGCCAAGCGATTCGTCATTCAATCTTCTGTTTATGAAAAATTTTCATCCGTTTTCAAAAATACCATTGAGCAAATGAAATTCGGCGATCCAATGCACGAAGACACAGACTTTGCATCGCTCTCCAGCGAGCAAATGGCGAATGAGCTTTCTGAACAGGTTAAAGCCAGTAAAGAAAACGGGGCCAGGTTGCAGTGGGCACATGAAGAAGTTGTTTCCAGAAATACATTTTTTAAACCCTCTATCCTTGAGAATATTCAACCAGATTCTCCTGCATGGTCTGAGGAGCTTTTCGGACCCGTAGCATCATTCTTTTCATTTGATGATGATGAACAGGCAGTAGAAATTGCCAATAGTTCACCTTATGGCCTTGGAGCTTCCATTTGGAGCGCGAATATAAACAAAGCACAACAAGTAGCCAGAGATATAGAGTCCGGTTTGATTTACATCAACAACCTGGTTGCTTCACGACCTGATCTGCCCTTTGGCGGGGTGAAGCACTCCGGATATGGCAGAGAGTTGTCATTTTTGGGGATTAGGGAATTTACAAACCAAAAAGCCATCTGGTTTCCCAGGTAGAAAATCGCATCGTTTTAAAGCAGTAAAAAGAAACAGATCGAATTAATTTTACAATGTGGATCATTTTTTTTAAGATTATTTTTTATTTGTTTTTTCAATAGAGAAGAAGAATATAACATCCATATAATCAAATATATAAATGTGTAGATTATTTAGAAAATATGTATAACATCATTGATTTTAAAGGGGTAGACATATTTTTTTTTGACGAAAGTCATTAATTCTTTGATGAATTTCATTATTTTTACATGAGTGAAAGTTACCAGAGAAATCTAACTAATTTACGCGACTATGATACTACTTTTCCTTACGATACCTGTTGCATCAATGATGATCTTTCATTATCTGATAGATATTGCACCGGAATATACTGAAAACTCCGAAGGTGTCTTAGGCCCGCTCGATTCAGAATAATGCACCACATTACTTAAATTTTCTTCAAAATAAAATTATTGCTTTCAAACCTTTATGATTGCTTTGTGTTAGTTTTGCATCACGACAGATGAAAAATGAATAAAACAGACACAAAAGAAGCAGTTATACATGCCCGCTCAGTTACAAAATCCTTTAAAGAAGTTACAGCTGTAAACAACCTCGATCTGTACATTGAGGAAGGAAATTATACAGCCATACTTGGACCTAATGGCGCAGGCAAGACCACCATGGTGGAAATGATTGAAGGCCTCCAGGAACCGGATAAAGGTGAGATACTCCTTTTCGGCAAAAACTGGACACACCACCGGCATTTTTTACATAAAATGATCGGCATTTCCTTACAGGAAACCCGTTTTATTGACAAACTTACAGTACAGGAAACCCTTAAATTATTTGCTTCTTTTTATGCTTTACCGCAAAGCCGCATCAATGAGGTGATTGCGCTGGTTAAATTAAAAGAGAAAGAATCCACACTTGTGGTTAATCTTTCAGGAGGGCAACGACAAAGGCTTGCCCTTTCTATCGCTCTTCTGAATAAGCCTCCTTTGCTTTTGCTTGATGAACCTACCACTGGTCTTGACCCTAACTCACGAAGGGAAATATGGCAAATTCTACTCGATTTAAAGCATCATGAAGGTACTACACTAATTTTAACCACCCATTACATGGAAGAGGCTGCTGTGCTTTGCGATAAAATAATTATCATGGATTATGGGAAAATTCTTGCCGAAGGTTCTCTTGATGAACTCCTTACCGGACAGAATGCTTCAGAAGTAATTACAATAAAGGCTGAGAAAGATATTCGTGAACTTACCCATAAATTAGCTGGTATTGAGCGTACTGAGGTGAAGAAGCAGGGAAAGGAAATTGATTTTTATGTAAATCAGACCACTAAAGTTTTACCAAAAATTATGGAAATCCTTGCTGAAAGAAACATAGCCATTACAAATATAGAATGCAGAAAAAAAACGCTGGACGATCTCTTTGTGGAAATGACAGGTAGAAAAATTACAGAATGATACATATTAAACACCAGCTGGGGCAGCTTATTATTATTCGTTTCAAGGAATTTATCAGGGAGCCTGGAATAATTTTCTGGTCTATTATATTTCCTGTGCTAATGGCCTGGGTTTTGGGTATTGCATTTACCAGGCAGCCAACCATGGTACAACATGTAGCCATACAGTTAGAAAGTGACAGCCTGCAAAATTCAAAGCTGAAAGATTTTCTCTTAGTTGCTGATACCACACAGGGAGGAGCGTTCGGAAAGGAATATGTAAGAACCATGGAAAGCCAAAAACTTGGAGATACACGATATAAATTTTCTCTTGTAACAGCTGAAGATGCGCTGCTTATGATAAAAAGAGGAATTACCTCCATGATTATCCTTGACAATCAGGATACTTTATCCTTCAGGTTTGATCCGCAAAGCCCTGATGCCAAATTGCTTTACATTACCTTATCAAATGCCATACTGGAGGACGGGCGTGTAATCTCTGAAGCTGAGATTAAGCCGTTAACACAAAAAGGGGGCAGGTATATTGATTTTTTAGTCCCGGGATTAATTGCCATGGGATTAATGAACTCCATAATGTGGGGAATTAGCTATGCACTCATCGATATGCGGGTAAAAAAATTATTGCGCCGCATGGTAGCCACGCCAATGAAAAAATCGTACTTTATGGTGTCGCATTTCGTTGCCCGTTTGTTGTTAGGCATTATTGAGGCGGGCATTCTTTTTGGGTTTGCACATTTCTATTTTGATACTACCATACAAGGGAGCGCTTTTGCTTTTGTAGTAGTGTTTTTTGCAGGAACAGTTACATTTTCAGGAATAGCCATTCTGATTGCTTCCAGGGTGAATAATTCCAGGGTGGGAACGGGACTGATAAATGTAATTACCCTCCCCATGACAATCCTCTCCGGTATTTTTTTCAGCTATCATAACTTCCCCGATGAGGTTATTCCCATAATTCAGAAGCTGCCTTTAACAATGCTTGCCGACAGCATCAGGGCCATTTTTATTGAAGGTGCCGGACTTGCAGATGTTTGGCTGAATACCCTTATTCTTTTTTCCATTGGTATTGCCACATTCCTTTTGGGACTGCGCATTTATAAATGGTATTAATCCCACTGATCTTAAGGCAGTATTAACCTGTTTTTTTCAACTTATTGTCCAATGGAATTGACATCAAAATCAAGTGGTGCATCGGGTCCAATAGGTATTCCAAGAAGTATCCAAATGATTAGTATAACGCTCCAGACAAGTAAAAAAACAATAGAGTAGGGGATCATGGTGGCAATTACAGTACCTATCCCGGCATTTTTATCATAACGTTGAATAAATGCTATGATAAGCGCAAAATAAGACATCATGGGTGAAATAATATTGGTAACACTATCACCTACACGATATACCACCTGGGTGAGTTCAGGAGAATATCCCAGCAGCATGAACATTGGAATAAAAACGGGCGCCATCACTGTCCATTTAGCAGAAGCACTTCCCATTACCAGGTTAATAATGGCGGCAAGTACAATAAAGCTAAGCATCAGAGGTATTTGTCCAAGTCCGGAGGCCTGCAAAAGATTGGCGCCTTCAATGGCAAATATCAGCCCCAGGTTTGTCCATTTAAAATAGGCCACAAACTGGGCTGCAAAAAATACCAGCACAATGTAAATACCCATAGTTTCCATGGCTTTCCCCATGCCGTTCATTACGTCGCTGTCGTTTTTCAGTGTTTTGGCACCCACACCGTAGGCTACACCTGCTATACCGGCCACCAGAAACAGGAGTGCCACAATACCACTCATAAAGGGGCTGTGGAGAAGACTACCTGTTTCGGGATCGCGAAGGAAGCCATTTGCAGGAACTGTTCCCCATACAAGCAGTGCTGTCATTATTAATGCAGATATTCCGGCATATTTTAGCCCTCTTTTTTCATCTTTATTGAGTTTGTTAATCTCCTCAGGCTTTGCATCTCCTTTATATTCTCCAAGACGGGGTACCACTATTTTCTCCGTTACCCAGGTGCCGGCAATGGAAATAAAAAAAGTTGAGGCAAACATAAAGTAGTAGTTGGCGGCAGGATTTACGCGATACTCCGGATCGATTATACGGGCGGCTTCCTGAGAAAGACCGGCCAGTAGCGGATCTATGGTGCCAAGCAGTAAATTTGCGCTGTAACCACCTGAAACACCTGCAAATGCTGCGGCCATACCAGCTATTGGGTGCCGGCCAATGGCCAGAAATATTATGGCAGCCAGGGGGATGAGTAAAACATATCCTACCTCGCTTGCAGTATTTGAAAGTATGCCTGCAAAAACAATTACAAAGGTGAGGGCTTTCTTTGGAGATGAAAGTACCAGCAGGCGTAGTGCAGTTCCTATTAGCCCACTGCTTTCGGCTATACCAATACCCAGCATTGCCACGAGTACTACTCCCAAAGGAGCAAAGCCGGTGAAATTATCAACCATGTTGGTTAGAATCATGTGGAGACCTTCCACACTCATAAGGTTAAGGGGCCGGATTGTTTCTCCGGTACCGGGGTGGATAACTGAAAGATTGAATAAGCTTGTAACACCGGACAAAACCACTACCAGCAAAGCAAAAATAGCAAACAAAGTAGCCGGGTGAGGTAATGCATTGCCTACGCGTTCAATAACAGTTAAAAATTTATCAAAAAATCCTCCTTTTTTCTCCTTCGTAGTACCCATTTTTTTGTTTTTTAATTGTCATGCAATATTAAAAAAAAGAAATGTCCGAAGAAAAAATATTTTTTATTATCTCATATTTCTATGAGTTTGTATTTTTTCTTCGGACAGAATCACAAATTGATTGTGACAGCAAGTTTATTTTTTCACAATAAGATTTACCACTTCATCGGATGTAGGGTTAACTTTAGTATTAAATACCTCCATCAAATTACCTTCTTCATCAATTAAATATTTCTGAAAGTTCCATTTTACTTTTGAATCCATTTTACCGTTTTTCTCTTTCTCTGTTAGCCATTGGTAGAGGGGATGAATGTCATCTCCTTTAACCGAAATTTTCGCCATCATTGGGAAGGTAACACCGTAATTGGTTGTGCAAAAGGTTTGTATTTCCTCATTTGTGCCCGGCTCCTGGTTCATGAAATTATTTGCAGGAAAACCAATAACTACAAAGTCTTCACCACCATAAGTTTCATATAACTCCTGAAGCTTTTCGTATTGAGGCGTATAACCACATTTTGATGCTGTATTCACAATGAGTACTTTTTTGCCGCGTAGTTCTTCAAAATCAAATGTTTCACCTTCAATTGTTTCTACCTTAAAATCATAAAAATCCTGGGCATGAGAAGATGTCATAATTCCAAGAGCGATTATGAGTGTACTGATTAATATTTTCATTATTGTATTGTTTAAGTTTATAGGTTTTCTATATCAAGAAATTTAACACTTGTTATATATTAAATGTTCAGTATATGACAATATTGTCTTTTATTTCCTTTTGTTTTTAAAGAAGTTCACATACACGGAGGCTCCAAGTGCCAGCACCAGGCCAGCTACAGTAAATATATCAATAATTTCCGCCGGAGGTAACCAACCTGTAAACCGAGATATTAGGAATTGGATGTAAGAGGAAGGAAGGTTACTGTAACCTAACTGGCGCAGGATATCCCAGTGCCAGTCTGTAAAGGGACAATATCCCAAGCCATAAAAAATGCCCAGTACTGTCCATGAAAGAAAAGTTAATATTAAAGTGAAAAAATTCAACCTCGCAAACCGCTTACTTAGCCATCCAAATAGATTAAAAAGGATGAGGATGGTATGAAAAACTGTGAAAAATATGTCCAGGACTTTTAGCATATCAATATTCTCAGTGAAACAGAAATAATGGATCGTTGGAAATAAGCAAAATAATTAATACATTAGCATCCAAAATAACTATTTATTACAATTTTTTTATAATTCTGCCGGAAAACAATGCCGGATTAATTTAACTAAATATAACATTATGAACAGGGTAATTTCTTTTTTGATAAGTTTTGTTTTAATAATTGCTCTAACTAACTGTGCACAGGAAACAAGTAACAGCACAAAAACGAGTCCGGATACCATTTCTGCAGAAGCAAATGTGGAAAATTTAGAAAATGAGGCAGATATTGATGATGGCTCAATTCCTATTTTTTATAACATGTATTTAACGGTGGAAATGTCATCTTTATTTGAATCAATAGATGCCGTTTATGAAGAAGATTATATTAATCCGGCCTCCAAAACAAATGAATATATTATGAGTTCTGAAATGGCTACCAATTTAGGGGTGTATGCCGTTGATTTGAGTTATGTAAATGTATTTGAAAAATATGATAAGGCCGGAAATTATCTTTCTGCCATGCATCAACTTTCAGAAGATCTGGGTATTCCCGGAGATCATTTTTATGAAACAGTGAGCCGTTTTGAAGATAATATTAATGACAGAGACTCTCTTTATGCTATTGCCAATGAGATTTATGAAACCACTGATACATATCTGAATGAGAATGGCCGTGAAGGTGCAGCAGCACTTATCATTCTTGGTGGCTGGATTGAAGCCATGCATATCGCCACTGCCATGGTTCGTGATGGACTTAAAGACCCTGTTTTACTTGAGAAAATTGCTGATCAATCTGAATCGCTGCAGAATCTTATTGACTTACTTGAGAAACATAAGGAAAATGAAATTATTGCTGAGTACCTGTCGCAATTGAAAAACATTCTTCAACCCATGAATTCTGTTACTGTTGATTATGATAATCCTACTCCTGCAATTCAGCAAATCATAGCCATTGGCGATAAAATCTCAGCCATTCGCAACCAGATTATATCATAAGAAAAGAATTGCAACTTATATGTATCATGTAAATGCAACTATCTCAGGAAATGTGCAGGGCGTGGGTTTTAGATATGCCACAAAAAAAACTGCAAATTCATTGGGAATTAAAGGGTATGTAAAAAATTTGCCGGATGGATCAGTATACGTTGAGGCAGAAGGAAATGAAAAAAATTTAAATCAATTTATCCGGTGGCTGCACGAAGGACCTTCTCACGCACGCGTGCAAAAAGTTGAAACGGAAGATGACGCCCTGGCCAACTACAATCATTTTGAAATTAAGTGATATCTGCAATAAATTCCGGGTGGTGGTAACACCAAAGATTCTATTCCCAGGCTATGTATATTGCTACCAGAGTTGAATTTTATAATTGTACAAAACAGCCTGTATTCTTTTTGCCTGCTGCCTTGTTATTTCACACATACACGATGGACGGCTGAATGACATATAGTTAGTTACCACCGGGCTGTAATATTCGCTTCCCAGCTTTGTATTTGCCGTATATGTGCATGCATCATTAACTTTACCGGCCAACATTGGATCAGCAGGAGTATCACAAATTAAATCACCCGTAGTTTCGCAGTTTTTGCCATCAGGATGTTCCTGCCCAAAAGCAGTTTCATGAGTGTGATAAAGCCCGAAAAAGTGCCCCATTTGGTGAGTAAGATTTACAGGCTCAAAGCAATCTTTGGCTATGAAAAGGTAATTTTTATTTTCTGAGGGATAATACGTATAGGCACAAACAGGGTTGCCGGCAAAATCAGCCAATTGTTCAACAATAAATAAATTTATCAATTTTGGTTCAAGATATTTGCTAGTTAGTTCCGGTTCATTTTGATTCGTAAGATTGTTATACTGGTAATTCTCAATATAATTGATTTTACATACTGAGAATTGCAGGTATGCGGCTGTAAAATTTTCATTCAGAGTTTCTACCGCAGCATAAATGGCTGTTTCTGTTATGCCCGGTTCACCGGCCTTATTCTTTATTACCTGCACTGCTATCGACAGCGTTTTGCTTTCTTCAGTCATGACATGAGAAGCGGGACTGAAAGAATTTTCCCAATCTATTTGTTCCTGAGATAAAATGGTGCCACACGAAATAAACTGCGCCTTAATTGACATATTTAGTGAGGAAATGACAAATGCGGCAATTACAATTGCGCCGTACTTCCAGCGGGGGATTATATTAAAACTCTTCATCTTCATCATAATCGGCAGATGTTGTGGTTCCTATTATTTTAAATTCTGTTCTTCTGTTTTTTTCTCTTCCTTCCGGGTTATCAGTTCCGTCAGGATTTGAGTTTGGTGCCACCGGATGCTCTGATCCATAACCCTTAGCCACAAGTCTTTCAGATGAAATACCTTTTGTTATAAGATAATTCATTACATTTTCTGCTCTTTCCTGTGAAAGTTCCTTATTATAAGTTGCATTACCCACAGAATCAGTATGGCTGCTTACCTCAACAATAATGTTTGGGATTTCATTCATCATTGCTAAAAGTGTTTTATCTATTGATTCCATAGCCAGATCACTTAACTCAGCTTTGTTAAATTCATAATAAATATTTTCAAGTACAATAGGTTGCTTGGGTAGAATATTTACCCATATTGGCGGCATTTCTATGGTATATGAGAAATTTATCATTTTGGTGGATATGTGTATATCTTCATTAAAATATTGGAATCCTTCCATTTCAAAGGTATAATCCTTTTCGGGCAGTAAATTAAAATGGTATGCACCATCTGTTCCCGTGGTATCTCTTGCAATGAAGATAGGTTCTCCGCTTTCTTCATCCATCATATAAAGAGCAAGAATAGCGCCTTCAAGCGGAGCTACTTTATCATTTGATTTACTCATCAGATCATCGCTCTGCTCATTCCAGTTAAACACGCCTTTTTCAGCTGGAAATATTTGTCCTTTTACATCGAGCTTAACAAAATCAAGTCTTTTGTAATAATATATATCGTCGCAGCAGGTCTCATGCCGGTATGTGTATCCACCTGGCCGGTTTGAGACAAAAAAACCATCTTCACGGTTAGGGCTGATGGAGTAATAAAGGTCGTCAAAGCTTGAATTTAAGGGATATCCGATATTTTTTGATTTGGTCCATTTTCTGAGTTGACCAGTTACTTCAAAAATATCCAGTCCACCAAGGCCTGCCTGACCGGTAGAACTGAAAAACAGACTTCTGGATTCATAGTCGTAAAAAGGTGTTAACTCATCTCCCGGGGTATTTACACGTATGCCAAGATTTCTTGGGGTGGAATATTCATCTTTGGATTCTTTGTATATGGTATACCAAATATCCATTCCCCCGCGACCATCAGGGCGGTCACTGACGAAATATATCACTTCCCGGTTATATTTAGCAGTAACACCAATAGCAGGTTGTGTAACGGTATAATTGGGGTCGTTTACATGCGGGGGTAATTTAACTGGCTCTTGCCATGCACCATCAATTTTTTTACTTACATAAATGGCACAAATGGGTTTGTTCTGCCAGTTTTTGACACAACGGCAAAAATAAAATCTGTTTTGATCCTGGGAGTAAACACCGTTTACTGTTTCTACACCATTTTTATTGAAAGGTCCGGGTAACTTTTTACCACCATTCCAGTCGGCACCCTCGCGGTTTGCTACATATAATTGTCTTACAGGGAGGTCTTCAGGATTTTCCTGGCTAAAAAATTTTGTTGTATCCACTTTTAAAGAAGTGTAAATGAATTTTTTATCGGATACCGGAAACGGAGCCACATCAACATGTTTTCCATTGATGGTTGTATTTAAATTTTCAATGTTGATGTTTAAGGGAGCATTGAAAATCTTTAATGCTGCTTCGCATCCTTCTACTTCGCTGCGGACAAGTTTTCTGTATTCCTTGTAATCTTTTTCATCGCGGTAAGCACGGCGAAACTGCTCAAATTCTTCTATGGCTTTATCATATTCGCCCGTTGATTTGAGCATCTGTGCATAAAAAAATTGTGCTTTTTTGTATTTCTTTGGCGATTTTTCAAAGGCATTTTTATAGAAATCCCGTGCTTTCTCATAATTCCGGGAGGCGTGGTATAATTCACCAAGTTTGTATAATACAGCAGGGTTTCCAGGTTTACGGCTGCGATATTCTTCGTAATAATCTATGGCTGTAAATACATCTCCGGTACGTTCAGCGTTTTTTCCGAAATTTTTTAACTGGTACGGTGCCAGGTATTTTAATGCATCATTTTGCTGTGCATTTGCAGAGTGGAAGAATGCGAAAACAAGCAGTGCAAGCAGTATATTTTTAAATATGTTTTGTTTAATATCTTTCACAGGGAATGGAGTAAGAATTTAAAATTGTGCTAATACTCTGATAGATAAGCGTCAGCTCGAAAGCACCTCTGTTACCTGACGCTTCGCTAAGGGGAGAAATATTCAAATCATAAGATATTCCCAGTTGCAAATTTCTCCTGATCATTCCTATATTAACAATAAAAGCATCCGTATTCAGTCCTATGCCGTTTCTAACATAAACCCCGGCATGCACTTCTCTGATAGCAGTTGCAGAAGAAATAGTCTGCATGCCTGCCCTGGCTCCAATTATCATATCGCTGGCCTTGCGGCCGGACATCATAAATAAGGCCGGTTCTACAAAAAGTTCTTCACTGAGATTTGTTTTTAATTTAGCGTGTATTACCGTTTGCAATGGCTTACGGTTGTCATCATTGTAAAACGATTCTTTAGGGCTGTTTAAATGCATTAATGCTGCACCTGCTTCAGGTTCAAACATTCCTATGTATGTATTCCAGGTAACTCCTGCATTTAAGTCGATATAAGTAAGGCGCTCTCCGTCACCATTTTCTCCGGTAGGTAATGTACCATTATAAGTACCGGTGCCCATATCAAACTGATCCGGAAACGTAAGCTGATCATAATTAATAGATTTCATTACTACTCCGGGTTGAATACCGATATGTAATTCATGATCGTTAATTGTATAGTGATACGCGCCGGAGAGATATAGTTTGTTTACTTTTAGAGAGATATCGCCTGAAACATCATTTACATACAATAAGCCTCCACTAATTTTCTGACTGTACAGGTAGAACTGCCTGTCGAAACTGGCAGAACCGGTATTGTAAGGCACCGCTATTGATCGCCACTGGTTTCGGTATGTGACAGAAGCACGCCAGTCTCCGTCAAAATGCCCTGTTAAAGATGGGTTTAAATTTAATGGATTAAAATAGAATTGACTGTTATGGGTTTCCTGCCCTAAAATAGTTTTATCAGACATCCAGAAAAAAACAGGAATAATAAATAAAGCATATCTATAAAATTTTATAAATACGCTTGATATGATGCTTGCAGGATTATTTTTTTCTGATGACATAGGTTTTTTTCGTGCAATTCATGCTATTGTACCAAAAAAAAATAAAAATGTTTCGGTAAGATGAATTTTGTCATCTTTTTTATTATCAAATCCTTATTAAGAGTAAATACATTGAAATGAATGATAACAAAATAATTTCATTTGCGTACACTTTCGCAATTCTTGTTAATTTTTGCCATTAAAATGGAAACTAAGCTTCCTGAAAAAACCGGTTTTTTTAATTATCAAATTCCAAAATTGATATATGTCC
>JBEPYD010000055.1:0-14187 GCA_041641575.1 Bacteroidales bacterium | reverse complement strand
GTAGGTATCCCGTACCGGCTTTCCCCTTAACATTCCTTTGCTTACCCCGGCTGCATTATGATATACCCCTGACCTTGATTTTAAAAGGTCAACCACACGGGCATTCAGTTCATTTTCTGATAGTTCAGGTGCAATATCGTTTATATTTAAATCTTTCAATGTTGCTGAAGTATCAATTGCTCCATTGTAAAAAGCAATTCCGTAAAGGGAATTTAAGAGTGCTTTTCTAATGGAATGAATGGTATGCTTCTTTTTTGTTTCACCCCAGTCAAACACTACATCTCCATCTACGAGTACCATCATTGCTGATGAACCGCTTTTTTCAAGATGTTTTTCTAAGTTTTCGAGTTTTTCAGCGGAAAACCCCTTTTCTTCAGGTTCCACATAATTATATTCATAGCCAGTAGTATTACAGCTACTTACAAGCAAGTAAATCAGCAGTGAATAACCAACAACAAATTTTCGGAAAAAACTAAAAAAATGAATATCATTTAAAGGTTTCATATGCAGATATAAATATATTATATCATATAATAACAGAATTTTACATCAGCTATTATATTGTAATCATAATAACTGATAGTAAATCCTGTAAAAAAGGCATTTAGAAGTTATAAACGTTAGGATGCTTATCTTAAGATAAAAGTAAGTTCATATGATAATCATGTCCTGGAATAAATCAAAACATTATCTTTGATTCTAACTTACTAAAATCAAAATATATTTATTCGGAGGAAACAAAACTTAGCTGCTAAACTAACCTTGTTTATGCTATGCTTAAAAAAAATATTTCATTATGAAAATAAGAATACTATCTGCCTGTCAAAAATCTTGTATTTTCGTCTTAATCCTGACCTCCATCATTGTGATTTTGATATCTGGTTGTTCCACAACAAATAACAAGAATACCAAAAATCCTGCTAAGGGCTGGCAGGTATATGATAATGGCTCTTTCGATTTTCGCTACGGAAACTTGTTGCTTGAGGGGTGTTATCCTGCCATCGATGGACGGTCTATTCATGCCATTGAAACAGATGTTACCCGGAAAAAAAATGAAACTATTATTCGATATTTTACAGGGCATGGAGATGTCATTCTCACATTTAAGGAGAACAATGGCCAGTATATTCTGCATACGAACTTACTTAATTTTAAAATAATGCCAGAACGGTTTCATCCCCTGGCCGAGGCGCGTATTACAGGGGCTGACCGCATGTACCGCCAGGGTTTTGGTTTTGCAGGCCCGAGCCTTGTTATGCCTGTTCCCAGGCCGGTAGAGGTGCTGGAATGGTCGGCCAATTTGAAAGAGGATGCATGGTCGTATGATAGTTACCTGTTTTCCGGCCTCATAACTCCGGGAGATTCCACCGTGGTAATTTCAACATTTGACCACTCCCGCTTTTTGCATCGCAGTACCTTTTATAATCAACAGGAGCGGTTCGGCCTTATTGACCGCCACCTCGACAATAATATTCTTTACTTCCGTACAGGATTTATGCTGGAAAATTTTAATCACAAAGAACGCTCCCTGGAATTACCCGCCCTGTACTTTGAAACAGGCCCAGAACCATACGCTACTTTTCAAACACAGGCCCGCAAAATGGCATTCGCCAACAAGGTGGAGCTTACCCACCCACCCCGTTATTATTTCTGCAGCTGGTATGAATTTCATAAAGAATTTAATGAAACTTTACTTACTGAGATGCTGGAGGGTATTGATACTCTTGAAGTAAAGCCTCAACTGCAAACCATTCAGTTAGATGATGGATATGCATGGTACGGCGATTGGCTTAATGTAAACGAGCGATACCCTTCCGGGATGCAGCGTGTGGTGCAAAAAATAAAAAGCCATGGTTATGATGCTGGAATCTGGATTGGCCCCTTCATGGTCAGTTCCAACAGCTTTATTTTTAAAGAACATAAAGAATGGCTCCTGCGTGATGCCGATGGAAAAATCATAAAGGAATGGGATAATGAAGAGGAAGATGTTTACGTACTTGACACCAGCCATCCGGATGCTTTTGCATACCTGCGTAAGGTTTTTAGAACATTTCGGGAAATGGGCATTACCTCATTCAAAACTGATTTTATGGATTGGGGCCTCCGGGACTCGCGGCATGTAACCCGACATACCCCTGGTAAAACATCCGTGCAGTATTTCACTGAAGTTTTAAATATGATAAAGGAAGAGATTGGCGAAGAAAGTTACTGGTTAGGTTGTATTGCTCCTTACCAGCCCATGGTGGGTTATGTTGATGGCATGCGGTTGAGCAATGACGTTGGCGCGAACTGGACAGATGCCACTACCGGCAATATGTTCAGGGAAACTTTTGCCGGGCAGTTCTTTAACAACATCTTATGGCAAAATGATCCTGATGTGCTTTACCTGCGCGATTATTCTTCTGAATTATCACCAGAACAAAAAGAAGCCATTGCGCTTTGGGACGGAATACTGGGTGGAACCATCACCACCTCGTGCCGCTTGCAAACAATTTCGGCAGATGCCCTGAACCTGTGGGATTTTATTGAACCGGCAGATACTTTAATTACTGCAAAACCCATAAAATGGGATAATCCCGGAGATGTTTTTATACTAACCCGCCCATACCCAGGTGAAGAAGGCATGTTTTTACTTTTGCTCAATCACACAGAGAATGAAAACGCAAAAGAAATTAACCTACAGGAATTTACCGGCGTAGAATCTACTTTTGTTTTTGCTTATGAAAAAGGGCAACCAGAAGCTATAGGCAAAAAATCTGTGATGGATATTACATTGAAAGCACATTCAGGGCAACTTTTCTACCTCACTCCTGACTCCGCTTTTGCACCAAAAAAGCTAAGCCGGTAATAAAAAATGACTTTTGCCTAAGCTTATAAAACGCACAGCAACCAAAAGACTAAAGCACTAAGAATTCACCAAGGTTGATACTGCATTTTCTTGCTAATATTTCAGCATTAATGGAACCTTTGATTTTTCGTGGCTTTTCATTCTATAATTCTCCCAAAACAACAAATATTGTAAGCTTTTGCGCCTCTTGGTGATTCCTGGAGTCTTCGAGTCTTGGTGGCTATTTGTTTTTGTTAATATATAAAAACGACATTATTTAATAACTCAACTGCGATTTTCTTACCGTAAACTCATTGATCAATTCATTGTCAATGCTTCTAATCTGGTAGGTAACCTGAGGGTCTGGCAATGTGGTGTTGATTTCAAGTAAGCCAAACGAACACTTTTCATTATATCCAAAAAGAGAAGCTGGTATTACAGGATGGGTATGAATGTTCGTCAGCTTTGAACTCATAAATTCATACAGCGCATACCCTTCATCCCGGTTAATTTTCCATGCATCCGAACGATGGCGGTCAGCAGATAAAAGCACAACGCCTTCTATCTGATTTTCATGTAAAAAATTGAAAATAGAGTCCCGCTCTTCCTGAAAACCTTCCCAGGTATCAAGCCCAGCCGTGCGCATACCTGCAGGTGTATCCATCATCCCTGGTTTGGTTCCATAAGCCCAGGGAACAGAAGAAGCAATAATTTTAAAAGTAGCACTTGATTGCTTTAATTCGTTGTACAACCACTCCCGTTGCTCATGGCTCAGCATATCTGCATGTTCATCTTCCGGTGTGGTTCTGTAGTAGCGGCAGTCCAGCATAAAAACATCCACATCGCCCATGGAGAAGCTCGTCCATACCCCGGGCTGCTCATCGCCGCCAGCATAGTAAGGATTTACCCAGTTGTTTTTATAGGTGGAAAGCACATCAACCTTCCAGGCAGGTGAATCTACAGCTGTTGTACCCCAGCTGTCGTTTGTGCCAAAATCATGGTCGTCCCAAATGGCATATACGGGTGTATTGGCAATAAACTTCCGGTAATTAGGCTCCGACTGGCGGCGGTAATAAACAAAATCCTGTACCTTTGGGTAGGTGGGATAGTCAATGTAAACATTATCGCCTAAAAAAAGAAAAGCATTAAACCAGTGAGAAGCAACCGTATTCCACATATAGTGATATTTGGGCGTGAAACCAGCGCCACCGCCAAAGCCAATTTTTAACACAGTGCCTTCTCCATCTTCGGGGGAAGTATGAAAACGCCATTCCCCGGTAAGGGTATCAGTATCTACCACAAGGTAATAATCAAATTCTGTATTGGCTGGTAGTCCTTCAACCCTAACTATTGCTGTAAAGTCATCAGCAGCATTTGTTTTTCCTTTTCCGGATTTAACAAAACTCTCATCATTCCGTGCTTCTACCACCACTTCTATGGGTACTTCCTGATAAGTTCTCACCCAAAAAGCTGCAGCGTTTGAAGTGACATCTCCCAGCATTGGACCATGGAGAAACTGCGGATATTTTTCTGAAGCAAATTTTTGAAAAGCCCTGCTGTTGATGAGTGGCTCCGTAAGCGTTCGTGGCCCGGCAAAATACCGCTCATAAGGCAATCCCCACTTGAGAGATTCTTTTACATTTTCCATGGCCTTTTTATAATCATTTTCTGCTGCCCATGCCAGTGCCAGGACAAAGTAAGTTTCCGGGTCCCGGGAATCCTGCTCAAGTAACTCATGCATGTATTGGATGGTTTGCTGTGCATTTCCATCTACAATACGGGCAATTTCATTGCGGTGCAGCCGCTTGTATTGTACCTGTGCTTGTAGTGATACGGATTGAAACAAAAAGAAAGATAAGAGAACAATAATATTGCTTTTCATAAAAAATAAGTTGGTTTAGCATCGTTAATAAACATCAAAAATAATTGATTTTTATGAAGTGTAATTCTCTTGAGGAAGAATCATTTGACATGGGATTAATTTTTGAACCCACCGGAAAAACGTATTTTTACAGCAAAAGATAATTTCCATGCCGGTAAATATTAAATATATTGCCCAAAAAACAGGTTTATCAAATTCAACTGTCTCAAGGGTTTTAAACGGGAAAGCCAAATCTTATCGCATCAGCGAAAGCACGCAAAAAAAAGTACTGCAGGCAGTGGAAGAATTCAACTACATTCCTAACCGCCTGGCCCGTGGGCTTAAACTAAACAAAACCGAAACCCTGGGCCTCATCATTCCTGACATTTCAAATCCTTTTTTTGCAGACATTGCGCGCAGTATCGAATCCGAAGCCAGAAAACATGGCTATACCATTATCCTTTGCGACAGTACAGACAGTGTTGAAATGGAAAAGGAATTGTTACAACTCATGCAGGCCCGGCAGGTGGACGGTATTGTAATAGCCCCGGTAGGCACCAGCGATGTGCACCTGCGAGAAGTTTCACAAAAAGGAATGCCTGTCATGGTCATTGACCGGTCTTTTCCGGAAAGTCCACTTCCTTTTATCACTTCTGATAATTTTAAAGGAGCCGTTGAAGCGGTCTCATACCTTATTAATCAGGGACATACAGCCATTGCCTGTATACAGGGGATTGCAGACAGCCATCCGAATAAGCAGCGGGTAAAGGGATACCAGCAAGCCCTGGCAGAGGCCGGCATCCCTTACCGGGATGAATTTGTTGCAGGAAGCCAGTTTAGCAAAGAAAATGGTTACAGGCAGGCAAAAAATTTATTCGATCTCAACCATCCCCCAACTGCCATTTTTGCCCTGAGTAATTTGATTTCTTTAGGCGTACTGGAGGCCGCACGTGAAAAAGGAAAACAAATCCCGGAAGATGTTTCACTTATTTCTTTTGATGAACAACCTTACTCCGCATATCTCGGCACTCCCATGAGCACCATCGACCAACAAAAACATGAAATCGGGAAACTGGCAATCATGCACCTGCTGGAAATGATTAAAAATGAAAAACCATTATCTGATATTAAAATCTATATTCCCACGAAGTTGATTAAAAGGGATTCGGTGAAATTACTTCAGTGTAAATAAAGACTTCTGAATGAAAAATCAAATTTTCACGATTCGCTTCGCGTATATTTTATTATTTAACTCAAGTTTCAGCATGTAAATTCCTTTTTCCAGTTCTGTAATATCTAATGTTGAGCTTTTCCTGGTTAGTTGTTTCATTAATATGACATTGCCTGATATATCATATAACGTTAATTTTATTTTGCTAAATTCTTCTACATTTATATGAATAATCGAAGATGTAGGGTTAGGATATATGTGAAATCGTTCATTATGAAGGTCGAGTACTTTTGTTGCATTTTTTTTATAGTGATATATTTGGGTGATATTTTTTCTATCTCTGATCTTCGCTCCAATTAGCAGATTATCTCCACTAAAAGCCATAGAACTTCCAAATCTGGTTTGGGGTTCTAAAAGAGGCGTGGCCAACTTGTAACTCTCAGTTGTGCTTTTCCATCCTGATGCAGGCTTTCTAAAAACATATACGGAACCATCTTTATGTTCATATTCAAAAGGAGGCATTGCTCCTACAATGATAAAATCCTCTGTGGCGGATATGGACGAACCAAATTCTTCATTATAGTAGTAGATATTTGAGGAGGTTAAGGTATGTGTTTGGGTAGTATCTTTCCATCCATTGGTTTGTTTTTCATAAAGAAACACGTATCCTCTGCTTCCTCCGTGTGCACCAACAATAATAAGACTGTCAGTATGCTCAAGTGAGTGCCCAAAATGAAATGCGTGATTATAATTTTCACTTAACGAAAGCCTGGCTAATTCAGTGATGTTTTCCCAATTGCTCATGGGCTTATTGAATACAAAAATCTGATTGAATTCAACAACCAGGATCTCATGATCCGTAATTAAGACATTAGTACCAAAACCACCCAAATATTGGCCATCTTCATTAAAGATTATTTTAGTTTCCATTGCATTGGCCCATCCTGAATTAGGTTTTTCATAAATATATACGGCACCATCACTAATGTCGTTCACATCAGCCCCACGTGCACCAACAACTATCAAATCTTTTTTTATATCAACCGCTCCACCAAATATCATATATTTGTCACCATCAGAAGGGGATAAAGTGGCAGTTTCATTCATGGTAGTCCATCCCGTTAATGGTTTTTTAAATATACAGACATATCCGGGTATTGCCCTGCCCGTTAAAAAATCACCAATCGCTCCTGCCACTATGACATCTTCTGAAATACGAACTGAAACCCCAAAATTATCATTTTCTTGTCCGGCTGAATAGGTTAGCTTAGCAATGTTTTGCCATTTTACTCCATCATACTCTAAAACATATATACAACCTTGTCCATTTTTGTAGGAAGGAGAGCCAACTACAGCAATATTTTCTTCCATGTCTATAATATCCCCAAAAAAATCCTCTGTTGTATCTGCATTGGTTGTTAGTAAAACCTCATTTTGGAAAGAAAATTCCTGAGCATTTAACATTTTCGGAGATAGAATAATAAACAGAGAAAACAGAGTTAAAATCAATCCGTTTTTACAGGATTTTTTGGTATAGATTGGCATCATAATAGAAATTTGTATAATTATATTCAAAAGTAATACTTTTAAAATTCAGGGCTAAAAATAGTAATACATATGGAATGATATATTTTTCAATAAAAAAAAATGCATTAAAAATTCAGTATTGTTTAGTTAGGGGTTTTAGTTTTTCATAAGATAGGCGCTTAGCGGTTTTGCGCCATACTATAAGCGATATTAATTAATACTTAATCAATGGCTTCCATCATGCCAAATGGGTTCTGGAATGTTCAATTGATGATTGTTAAAAACATATAAGTTTGCTCTGTAAAAAATTTATATATATTTGCACAAACGTTTGTCCTTTTTCAGAATGAGAACTTAATGGTCTTTGAATTATATCTTTTCAACCAATATCTAACGAAAACTTAAAACTATGTTTGTTGTAGATTCTTATCCTTTAGCTGTTATTTTTACGGTGATAACCATGCTTTGCTGGGGTTCCTGGGCCAATACCCAAAAACTGGCCTCTAAAAAATGGGCTTTCCAGCTTTTTTACTGGGATTATTCCATTGGGGTGTTGTTGTTGTCCTTATTTCTTGCTTTTACTCTTGGAAGTTTTGGTCTGGAAGGGCGGGGCTTTATTTCCGACCTGATGCAGGCAGGAGCGCTTGCATTTGGCATGGCACTGCTGGGTGGTGTAATATTCAACATTGCCAACATTTTGCTTGTGGCTGCCATTGACATCGCCGGAATGGCTGTTGCTTTCCCTATTGGTATCGGTCTGGCACTTGTTATTGGGGTAATCACGAATTATGTGGCCTCCCCCATTGGAAATGCCCTGCTGCTTTTCATTGGGGTAGGACTTGTAACGCTTGCCATCATAGTGGATGCAATTGCATATGGGAAAAAAACCAGTGATTCGTCCCGTTCCTCATTCAAAGGAATAATAATATCAATCATTGCCGGTATAATGATGGGATTCTTTTACCGGTTCGTAGCAGAGTCGATGGCTACGAACTTTGCTAATCCTGAACCGGGAAAATTCACACCCTATACTGCATCTGTAGTGTTTTCATTCGGATTATTTTTCTCAAATTTTATCTGGAATTCAATTTTTATGTATCGCCCGCTGGCCGGTGAAAAAGTCACTTACAAGGACTACTTTAAGCTGGGAACTCCCCGCCTGCACTGGATAGGAATCCTCGGTGGTGCCATTTGGAGTCTGGGCATGACACTCAATATTATAGCTTCCGGAGAAGCCGGGTTTGCAATATCCTATGGCCTGGGCCAGGGAGCTACCTTAATCGCTGCACTTTGGGGCGTGTTTATATGGAAAGAATTTAAAGGCATCAAAGGCGTAAATACACTGCTGGCACTAATGTTCATACTGTTTTTTGCAGGTCTGATACTCATTATTGCAGCCCGGGTGTATTAAATCTTCTTCCTTAACATAATACTATTTTAATTAAACCAGTAAAACAAAAAGTTGTGAAAAAAAATATAATAGTCATCGGAAGTGCCAACATAGATATGATTGCACGGGTGCCGCACATACCTTCACCCGGGGAAACTGTGCTGGGAACTGATTTTTTTACTGTACAGGGGGGTAAAGGAGCCAACCAGGCCGTTGCTGCCAGCCGGGCCGGAGGCAATGTTGTTTTCCTTGCCTGTGTAGGCAATGACGCCTTCGGGCGGCAGGCACTGGAGGCCTATAAAAAAGAAAACATCAATATTTCCGGAATAAAAAAAACCAGCGAGGCAGCCACCGGGGTAGCACTTATAAACGTGGCAGATTCAGGTGAAAACAGTATAGCTGTTGCTCCGGGAGCCAACAGCCATCTACTTACAGGTGATATTCTGGAACGCGAGGACATGTTTGCCAATGCAGCCGTAGTACTTGTACAATTGGAAATTCCAATGAGAACAATTGAAACAGCAGCGGGACTTGCTGCTAAATACCACATTCCGTTTATCCTGAATCCGGCACCCGCCCAACAGCTAAGTCCATCCTTGCTGCAAAAAATATCCATTCTTACGCCTAACGAACAGGAAGCACAATTGCTGGCCGGAATAGAAGGCCCTCCGGCAGAAGTTGCAGATCGTTTACTTTCTTTGGGGGTGAAAAATGTAGCCATCACCCTTGGAAAAGAAGGTGTAATTTACACAACAGAAAATAAGGAAATTCTGCATGTACCAGGACTTTCTGTACAAGCTGTTGACACAACTGCAGCCGGTGACACTTTTAGTGGATACCTGGCCGTTGAAATAGCCACAGGAAAACCCATGCAAGAGGCGGTGACAATTGCCAACCAGGCAGCAGCCTTATCGGTGACACGAATGGGTGCACAACCTTCTATTCCTTTTCGGAAGGAACTGGATTAAGAATTACCCTCTTGCCAAAAATTTTGTATATTTGATTCAGCACTGGTACGTGCACATCTGACGATAAACTGAACAAATATTTCATTATGAAAAATCAATACCTTATTTGTTTCTGCTTTCTTTTCCTGCTATCCTGCAATCCACCTGAGAAAACCTACCGTGAATTACCAGTGGAAATCTACCGCGACAAAATGAAAGGAGCCTGGGTAGGTCAGATGGCAGGGGTAGGCTGGGGATTGCCAACGGAGTTTGACTACATCGATACCATTATTCCGGAAAATGAAGTCCCGGAATGGAAAAATACCATGATAAATCAGCAGGGAAATGATGATTTGTATGTAGAAATGACTTTTCTACAGTCTATGGAAAAATATGGAACAGATGTTTCCATTCGACAGGCGGGAATAGACTTTGCCAATACAGGTTATACCCTTTGGGCGGCAAACTTTACCGGCCGTGAGAATCTTCGGTTTGGCATTGCTCCACCAGCATCCAGTCATCCGCATTACAATAAAAATGCCGATGACATAGATTACCAGATTGAGGCTGATTACAGTGGCATTATAGCTCCCGGCATGCCCAACGTAGCCATTCAACTGGGAGAAAAATTTGGCCGCTTAATGAATTATGGGGATGGATTGTACGGAGGACAATTTGTAGGCGGCATGTATTCAGCAGCATATTTCACCCATTCCATCGATAGCATAATTGCTGCCGGACTGGCTTGTATTCCTGATGAAAGCCTCTATGCACAGATTATTGGGGATGTGGTAAAATGGCACCAGCAAGAGCCTGAAAACTGGCAACAAACCTGGGTTAAAATAATGGATGAATATTACAGGAACACTACATATCAGCCCTTTGCCAGTGAAAATGAAGAAGTTTGGGTGGGCATAGATTCCAAAGTAAATGGAGCATATATTGTAATGGGCCTGCTTTATGGCGAAGGCGACCTGGAAAAAACCATTCGCATATCTATGCGTTGCGGACTCGATTCAGACTGTAATCCCTCCAATGCTGCCGGCATCCTCGGCGCAATGATGGGATATGAGAATATTCCAGACAAATTTAAAGCCGGACTTGATGAGAACAGGAAATTTTCCTACAGTGAATATGATTTTAAAAAATTACTGAAAGTTTCGGAGACTTTTACCCGTGAATTTTTGGTACAGCAGGGTGGGAAAATTGAGAAAGTAAAAGGGAAAGAAATTTTTTACATTCCCAATCAAAAACCTGTTCCCTCAGATTTTCATGTTAGTTATAATCCTGGCCCGATCCCAAAAGACACCTTTTATACTGTCAGTGAAATGGAAGAAATTGAAGCCTGGTCCATCCATCATTTTGACACTGCGCTGGCTAATGAAGGTCCTACATATGAAATCCGGCATTGCAGCAAAGCAGTTACACCCGGATATCGGACATGGAATGGCGTGGAAAATGTTTTTCTCACTGCGCCAATGTCATCAGAGAGAAGTGTGCGTGTTATCATCAATTATAAAAACGATAGCATTCATTTGAATAAAACACCTTACCTGGTATTCAGGGCAGGACATGCACCTGGTGAAGAATGGGAATTCAAAATAAAATCGAATGAGGGTCAGGTATCTTACCCAATAAATGAGAATACTACGGCAAATGGCTGGCGGGAAATTAATTATAAACTTAAAAATGAGGAAAATATCCATCTTGATATAACGGCAGAAAGCTTGCAGCAACCGGCCACACAATACTGGGAGAAATTTAAAATAGTTTTCCGATAATTATCTAAAGAGAGCTTATTATTTAAAAATCACACGAAAAAAGCGCAAGTGCCTAAATTATTTTGTGCTTCAAGGGCAAAAGACTGCTAGGTATTTAGCCTTTTGCCCACCCACTTGCTACAAACTTTTCTTCTGATAATCAACGCCTGAATTCTCAATTACTTTCTCCAGTTGATTCTCAACTGGTTTAATGCTTTCAGCATGAGACTGCTTCCTCGCCTTAATTTGTTCAATAACTTCCGGATGATCGGATGCAATGTTATATTGCTCTGCCGGATCAACATCCAGGTTGTACAATAATGGAGGATCATGTTCGGTGTAGGTATCCTCACCAAATCCTTTTTGCGTTTTGAAATGTGCTTTATAACTACCCATTCGCACAGCAAAAACATCTGTATCCCGATAATAAAAGATCACATTTCTTTTGGTTTCACCATTATTAAACAAAACGGGTGATAAGTCATAGCCATCAAATATTCTATCATCAGGCATTTTAGCACCAGCAATATTGCACAAGGTTGGATAAAGATCCAGTGTAGAAGACATTTGCATTTTCACCCCGGGGGCTATTTTTCCCGGCCACCAGAAAATGGTGGGTTCACGCATACCTCCTTCATAAGTACTTCCCTTACCACCTTTTAATAAGCCCGCTGTTCCTCCAAGTTCATTAAAAGTAAGCCATGGGCCATTATCTGACGTAAATACCACCAGGGTGTTTTTATCCAGTCCTTGTTCTTTCAGGGTTTGAAGAACCTGCCCTACACTCCAGTCTAATTCCTCTATAACATCTCCATAAACTCCCCTCAAGCTTTTGTTTTTAAATTCTTGTGCAGTAAACAGCGGCACATGGGGCATGGTATGAGCCAGATATATAAAGAAACTGCTATCAGCATTTTCTTTAATGAAATTTACAGTTTCCTCTGTGTAACGTTTTGTAATAGTTATCTGGTTCGCAGGCATCTCAATCACTTCGTTATTTTGCATAAGCGGTACCTGAAAATACTCCACCTTTGGGTTTACACACGATTCATAGTGATCAATTCCTTTTATCCTGTCCATATCATTGCTGTAAGGAATACCGAAGTAGTAATCAAATCCATTATTTGAAGGAAGATATGGTTCTAAATGGCCCAAATGCCATTTACCAATGCAGGCAGTTTTATAGCCTTGTTCTTTCAGAATTTCGGCTATGGTAATTTCATTCTCAGGCAGTCCGCCATCGGAATCAGGGAATAATACCCTTCTCTTTTTTGATGCCATTCCGGAACGCACAGGCAACCTACCGGTGAGTAAACCAGCCCGGCTTGGGGTACAAACGGGTGCAGCAGCATAAAAATTTGTCCATTTTTGACCTTCCCTGGCCATTTTATCAAGATGTGGTGTATGAATTGAAGGATGCCCAAACGGACCGATATCGCCATATCCCAGATCATCGCAAAAAATTACTACCACATTGGGTTTTTGTGAAGAAACTTCGGGCTCGGCAGTTGTGCCACACCCTGCGGCGAGCAAGCATGTGGTTCCCAGTATTAAATTACGCATAGTGAGCTTCAGTTTTTAGTGGTTTTTATCATTCTTTTTTCAAATATATCATTAATTTTGATAATCACACACTATTAACTAAACCACAGCGCTATGAAAAAATATTTTATTCTCTTCATTTTTATGCTTGCCACATTTTATTTAATGGCCAATCCGGCAAACGACGAAACACCACCCACCGCTCCTGTTGCTACCGAAACAGGCACATTAACAGCAACCGGCTTCACTTTTAGTTGGTCAGGTGCTACTGATGATGTGGGAATAGCATATTATATTATATACCAGGACGGCGTAAAAATTGCTACAACTCCGGATACGATTTACACGCTTGCATATTTATCTCCGGGCCTGTCCGCCCAATATAGTGTAGCTACCGTAGACCTTGCCGGTAATTTATCAAATCAAACCACCCCTGTTACGGTAGATTTGCCAGATTTATCAGCTGATTTCAGATATTCCTGGCAACAACCCCATGCCACAGTAATAGAAACCGGGGATCTTGAATGGAAGCCGGAACCTTTTGTTTTTAATCCCGGTGAATCCATTCGATACATCGATTATGAAAATGGTGATGATACAAATGATGGCACATCTAAAGCCAGTTCATGGAAGCACCATCCATGGGATGCAAATGCTACCGGAAATGCTGCCGCTGAAACTGGTATTCATACATATGTATTCAAGCGGGGGGTTGTTTACAGGGGCGTTTTACAGGCCAAAGAATCCGGTACCACGGACAATCCCATTAAACTAACCTCAGATCCTACATGGGGTACGGGTGAGGCAATGGTTTACGGTTCAATGCAGTTAAACTCCGGATGGATTCAGGCAGATGCTTCTACAGCACCTAATATACCTGAACCCGAAAAAGTATGGTATCAGGATATAGTGATCCCGGAAACAAAGAATATTGTAGAGTTAGCTGGCGATGAATTAAAGCCGGTGCGCCTGGCCCGCACCCCGAATTTTCAGCATACACCTGATGACCCCCTGCGTACCTGGCCGACTATGAATCGTAAGAAGGAAGAAAATAATAACCTCTGGCTTACGGATGATAACTTTCTAACCCAGGATAATCCGGATTATTATAAAGGCGGAACAATATGGAGCAAAGAAGATGCCATTGTAATGTGCACCTTTT
>JBEPYD010000054.1:0-14653 GCA_041641575.1 Bacteroidales bacterium | reverse complement strand
CGGTAATGGCTTTCTCATGGTTTTGCTCATTGGTGTTTTTTTTAGCACCATAGGGATACTATTTACCCAGCCCATTATGAAGGTGTTTGGGGCCACAGAAACCATATTGCCTTATGCTACAGAATATGGAAATATATTGTTTATAGGCATGCTTTGGTTCCCATTTTGCGTAAGCAGCACAAATTATGTGCGTGCAGAGGGCAATGCCCGCCAAAGCATGAATGCCATGCTCCTCGGGATAGGCATCAACACCGTGCTGGATTATATTTTTATCTTTCCACTTGATTTGGGAATGAAAGGAGCGGCCCTTGCAACTATTACCGGAAAATTTGCCACATTTTTATACCTTCTGAATTATTTTAGAAGCGATAAGCATGTAATCCAATTAAGATTAAAGGACTTAAAACTTCATTGGCACATATTAAAACCTGCCATAAAAGTGGGTGTGTCAGGGTTTGGCATGCGCTCATCGAGCAGTGTGGCCAATGTAGTTCTGAACCATACACTTGGATCATTGGGTGGGGATATGGCTATTGCCATTTTTGGCATCATTTATAAAATTACTTTGTTTTTTGGCATGCCTTTGTATGGACTTAACCAGGGCATGCAACCCATTGTGGGTTTCAACTACGGTGCTATGAAAAAAGACCGCATTAAACAAACCATTAAGCTGGGTTTTATGTATGCTATTGGCTATGGTATATTAGCCGTTATTCTTTTTCAGCTGTTTGCCACACAGTTATTTGGTCTGTTTACCACCAATGCTGAACTGTTGTCCACTGGTCCCAGGGCTTTGCGTATTGTCATTGCCATGATGTGGCTGATGGGTATTTCCCAGGCTACCATGGGGGCTCACCAGGCCATGGGGCAGGCAAAAGCAGCATTCGTGCTGGCCATTCAGCGATGGGTATTGCTCATAATGCCGCTTGTACTCATTCTTCCCTATGGCTTTAATCTTGGGTTAGACGGGGTATGGCTGGCCTTCCCCATTGCCGATTTGGCAGGGGCCATTGTAGCATTGGCCTTTTTATATGTCACCATGAAGAAGAAGCGAATTTTAGAATAAAAAGGGTAGTGCTAATCTTTTAGGTTCTGCAAAAATATTCTAATGGCTTTAATATTATCTTCCCGGTTATCGTGCATGGTGCCATGGCCGGCTCCATCTATCACTATTAGATCGGCATCCGGCACGAGGCTTTGGAAATACCGCACGGTAGCAGGACGGGCTTCATCATATTCCCCGGTAATAAACAAGGTGGGTACCTGTATTTTTTCCAAAGCATCCACACGGTGGTAATGCTTTAAAGTGCCGGTAGCTGTAAATTCAGTAGGGCCCCACATGTAGTTATAAATAAAGCTGTTTCCGGTGTAAGATGCTGTATCCAGTTCACTGACCAGCCGCTTTGTCCTTAGCCCGTAACGGCTCAAAAAAACTTTGTTTGCGTATTGATAAGCCGGGGTGTTAAAATCTCCCGATGCTTCGGCTTCATAGATTGCAGTTTGAATATCCGGGGAGAGTTTGCGTATCAGCGTATCAGCGTCAGCCTCCCAAATGGGCGTGCTAAAATAGGGACTGTTAAATATGAGTGCCTGTACCTTTTCGGGATGTGCAAGATAATATTCAAGTGCCAGCGCCGTACCCCAGGAGTGTCCGAGAATGTAAACACTTTCCAGGTTTAGTGCTTCTGTAACTGCCTGCACCTGCGACACAAAATAAGGTACTTTGAGTAAGGCAGTATCGGTATGATAGGTAGAACGTCCGCCGCCCAGCTGGTCAAACAGAATAACCGGCCTTTCTTGTGTAAGAGGTGAGAAAAGGTACATTGAACGGCTGGTGCCGCCTGGCCCGCCGTGAATGATGAGTATAGGGGTTTGCTCACCTTCTCCCAAAACCCTGTACCATACTTTGCCTCCTTTTACATCAACATACCCTTCGTGACTTTTTAAATATTGCGCATGTGCAGGCTGAAAAAGAATACTAAAAAGAATCAGCGTTATTGCATTCAGGATAAATCTGTTCATTGAAATAACTTATAGGATTTAGAAGATTTCAAAGATTTTATGATACCACTTTTTCTCCAGGCCTTTACGGGTTTTCTCATCCTCTTTTAATTGGTAAACCCTTACATAATCAATTTCATACTGATGCGGCAAATGGGTATGTACGGTATCTATTAACTGGCACATGGTATGCAGGGGGACATTTACATCAATAATCAGGGGCATGGAAACCATGTTATCAGCATATTTGCGCGTTTTCACAAATAGCTCATCATCAAAATAGAACTTTATTTTTCTGGGAGTCCAGTGCACGGCATACGTATGAAATTCCGAATCATCTACAACAATATAGTCGGGATGATTTTTAAGTCCGTGATGTTCCTCACCACTTTCAGCTATATAATGAACATTTGAAATGAAATGATTTGTTTTTCCATTAAATTCAAACACATCAATTTCGCTCGTTATGCTGCTGTCCTTATCCCATAGCCAGAAATTCGGACCTATTCCGGTATTGGTTTTGGGTGTATCAGGTACAGGTATCCGGCAACGGATTTCAAAATAACCGTATTGGAATTCCTTCTTTGAGATCAGTTGGTTCGTAGTGTAATTGAACCATAAGCTGTCTACATCCCAGCATTTAGGTGGGGTATGCGTATTAGCACATTCATGAAAACCAGTGCCTATACTGCAGGAATCATGCTCACAGGGATACCAGTTCCATACTTCTCCTTTGTATCGCTCTGCTTTGGAAACAATGGTAATGGTACCACTGCCTGTTGTGTCGGTAATGATGTTTTCCCAATCCCGTTTACGGTACCCGTATTTTTTAGGTGTTATTATGCCATTTTCAATGTTTCGGCAATAGCTTACATCTTTATATCCTGATTGATTCCAGGGCATGGAAGGTTTCCATTTGTTGTCATCAACTGCAACGCTGTCGAACTCATCTTCAAAAACCAGGGTATAGCTTTTGTCTTCCGGTGGTAACTGCGCCCATATTCCCGATGATAGTAAAACCAGACAGCACAAGCAATAAAGCCGTTTGATAAGCATCATTATAAAACTATTAACCTGAGCCCGATATAATTCTCAGGGTACAGGTTATTAAATTTGAGGTTTTAAAAATAGAACAAAAAGCTGAAATGCTTCATATAGTTGGTAAATATCTGCTATATACCCAACAAAGTATTCTTAGTTAAAAAGAAGCCTGAAGCACGGGTGTAATTTATCGTTTACATCAGTTTATCAGCCATAAGCCTGCCAGGCACTGTTATCCTGGTAATGGTCAATGACTTCGGTATCCGTATGATGATTGTAAGAGTTTATTACCAAAGAAACTTCATGTTGCAAGGTTTTCAGAGAACTATTAACAAGGTCTGTATTAAATCCGGAGTTTCCCAAATTCATGACATATTCTGCTGATGTTAGTTTACTGATAACACGTCCTAAATCAACCCGTTTGCGCTGCGAAATGTTGGGTTCAACATTGAAATTAAGGATTGATTTAAAAAATCCGGCCGCTTCTTTGGTCAAATCATATGATTTTAGAAATTTGAACAGGTTTCCTTCCTGCACGCGGCTCATCATTTTTAGTATGGAATCCGATATCTGGGTGTACAACATGTCGTTAGAGCCTTCAAATATCTGAAAAGGTCTTGAGTCAATAATTCCTCTTGCACCCAGGCTTTCTGTTTTATAGCCATTTGCACCCAGTAATTGGGTAAGTATTTGTGCACACTCCTGCATTAAATCACTAATGTGCGCTTTTACACTATTGGCTTCCACGCCAGCAAGGGAAAGGTTGTTTTCTATTCCGCTTATTTTAGCACTTTTATGACACATGGCGGAGCAAATGGTAAATGCGCTCTGAATACGGGTTACCAGTAATTGTACCTGATCAAGTGATAGAATAGATTTACCGCCTATATATCTGTTTCTGCAATGATCAACGGCTTCTTCCATAATGCGTTTGATGTATCCCATGCCCATACCCGGAAATTGAAGTCTGCTGCGGTGAAGCAAGTCCATCATCAGTTTTAATCCGGTGGATTCAGGTTGCAGCTTATTCACCTCAGGTACTTTAATATCTACATGGTTCATCCCGTAAGGAATGGGGTATAACCCTACATTATTGTAATATTCTTTCACATGAATTACCTGTTCAGGTTTATGCGTGTCGCATATAAAAAAGTCTAAATCTCTTTTCAAATTACCGTTTGCTTCTTTTGCCCTGGCTGTCATAATCCAGTAATCTGCCATTCCTGTGAGCCCCTGCCAGTGCTTTGTCCCCGATATGTGGTAATGCATGCCATGTTTTTCATGGCTGGTTTGCATGTTCATGGCATCGCTGCCGTAATCTGGTTCCGTAATCATTAGACCACCCATGTTCTGTTCATTCAGAAATCGGCTGAATATTTCACCTTTCACCTCTTCTTTGCCATATTTAGCCACAGGTTGTAAAAATAATGCCATATTAATGCCCATAATCAGAGACAAAGGCAGTGACTCATAAGAAGCCGCTTCCATCACTGAAAGGCATTCACCGGGTTTGCACCCGTGTCCTCCATATTCTTTAGGAATAGCTACGGAAAGTGGATTTGTTGCCATTATTTTTCTGATAACCTCTTCAGGAAAAAGCCTTTTTTGTACAAGTTCTTCAATGCGGTTCTCCTCGTAAAAGACATTTTTAAGGGCCTTTTTAAAGTCATTTTGCAATTGGCTAAAAGATGTTTTGGTCTGCGTATCGGGAATAAACATATGATTATGATCTAAAACATAAAAGAAATTAAGATGCAAAAATACGTTAAAAAATATAATTTGTCTTTGATCTGCGATAATTTGATTTAAAATGCAGAATTTATCTGAGTAAATGTAAAAGTGGGTTTATTATATTGTACCTACGTTAATTATAAAAGGGCTTCTTGTTTTTTCCTTGCTAAGGGAAGCCTAAAAGTGAATGTACTTCCTTTGCCAGGTTCACTCTCAGTAGATATCTTACCTTTATTTAGCATAATGAATTCGCGGCAAAGAATCAAACCCAGACCGGTGCCGGCCTCATTGTGCGTTCCATTGGTTGATAAAACGGCTTGTGTAAACAACATTTCTTTTGTACTGGCAGGCATGCCCATTCCTTCATCTTTAATCTTTACCTCTGCATAATCATCAACAAGGCATCCCGAAAGGGTGATACAACCATTCCGATAACTGAACTTAATAGCATTAGATAAAAGGTTACGGACGATAAGACGTAACATGTTTTCATCGGCAAAGGCAAATATTTCTCCCGGAATATTATTTACAAGTTTTAGATTTTTATTTTTCATTGCTGTATACTGCATGGCGGTTTCTTCTTCAACCAGTTTACGGATTTTTAGATTTTCCGGACGAATGGACATTCCTTCCTGCTGTGACCGAGCCCAACCGAGAAGATTATTGGCAAGATTAGCCGTGGCACCAATATTTTCGTGCATATCATTAAGCATTTCCTGAAATTGCTCTTTGGATAAAGTATTTTTTTTAGTGGCCTCTACAATGGATATTAAAGAGGAGAGGGGACTGCGCAAATCATGTGATATAATAGAAAAAAGCTTAGCCTTGATATTATTTAATTCCGTTAATTGTTCTGCCTGAATCCTTATTTCTTCTTTTTGCGCCAGTAAGGTATCTCTTTGCGTTTGCAATAATTGGTATGCTTTTTTCTTTTGCACGTAGGAGTATGAAAGGATAATGAAAATCACCACAACAAAAAATATAATGATCAGATAGATATCTCTTTCCATCCGGTTTCTGGCATTCAGTGCTTCATTAAGGTCGCGTTCTTTTTGAAAACCTTTTTCTAATTCTATTTGGGTAATATAGGTGGCTATCTCTTTATTCTTCACACTGTCATCCATTTGTTTTTGTAAAGAAAGGTAAGCATGTGCGTTTTCAAAATCTTTGTTGCTTGCATACGCCCTGCTTAATCCTCCGGCAATACTTCCAATTTCATATACTACGCCCATTTCACGTGCATATTCCAGCGCACGGTGGTAATTCTCTAAAGCCAAAGGTATATCTTCCTGCCAGTAATAGTAATCACCAAATATTTCATAGCTGTTTGAGAGACGGTGTAAATTTTGAATGGAATTTGCAATCTCTAATCCATGCCTGATGTAGTAATACGCGGAATCTGCATTATTCAGTTTAATATATAATGCACCAAGGTTATTGCTAAATTGCGATTCAGATTCAGGTTCTTCAATTTTTTGGATCAGGTTTATTGCTTTTAAATAATATTCATGACAAGCCATAAGATTGTTCATGCCCAGATAAGTAGCACCAATATTATTAAAGGTTGCTGCCATTCTGAATGTATCTTCCTGCGCAATGCTCAATATTTTATTATAAATATCCAGAGATTCTTTATTCCTGTCCTGATCGGAGTAAATTACCGCAATCAGGTTAAGCGCAGAAGCCTGCCCTTTTTTATTTTTGGTGCGTTGATAAATACTATTGCTCTCAATAAGTAAATCAAGTGCTTGTGAGAATTCAATGGCATAGTATTTAATTAATCCTTTTGTTCTTTTAGCACCGGCAATTCCGTCATCATAATTTATTTGCCTGGCTATAAGAATAGCTTCATCAATAATTTTTTCAGCAGTATCAGGATTTGAAAAAATATATACGTCGGCTTTTTTTATTAATGAGTCAACCATTTCGTTATCTGAAGCCAAAGCAGAAGTGGTAGCGGAAAAAATAAAAATCAGAACCGCAGAGGCATAATGCTTGATTATTCTTGGTGTAGCCATATTTAATTACGGTGCTGAATTCTAATAATTAGTAATTTTCCTGTTGATTACTAAATGATTATTGGCGGAAACTTAAAAAGTGCTACAATTATAGCTTATTTTGAATGAATCTACATAGAAAACAGTCAAAAATATAACTTTTTTTGCCTAATCGAAATAGTGCTTAGGAGACTGGGGTATAGGGCGGATAGCAGTATCATTGTTTTTAAGTGCCCGCGAGGAATAGAGCCCCTACATCAAACAGATTAGTAACAAGTTGCCTGCCCAGCTGAGCTACGGATGTGGGTATAACTTTGTAAAATAAATTAACTTCGGGTGTTTTTCGCTGAATATTGCATGTAAATGTGTGATTTTTGGAATAATAGCTTTTAAATCTTGAAAAAAGTTTATACTTTTGCGTCCCGATTTATATAAATAGTATTCATTAAATTAATTAATTTTAAACGATTATGCTAAATCAGTATGAGACCGTTTTCATTGTAACTCCCGTTTTATCTGAAGCCCAGATGAAGGAAGCGGTCGAAAAATTCAAAGCCCTTATTGAAGAGAATGGTGGTGAGATTGTTCACTTAGACCATTGGGGTTTGCGCAAACTTGCGTATCCCATTCAAAAAAAATCAACCGGTTTTTACAACCTGATTGAATTTAAAGCCCCCGGCGATTTCATTGAAAAGCTGGAAACTGAATACCGTCGCGACGAGCGTATTATACGTTTCCTTACTTTTAAAATGGAAAAGTATGCTGTTGAATACAGCATCAAACGGAGAAAACAATTACAAGAGAAACAAGCAGAAAAAAAGGAGGACTAAACCATGGCACAAAATCAATCAGAAATTCGGTATTTAACACCGCCAACTGTAGAAATTAAAAAGAAAAAATATTGCCGGTTCAGAAAAAACCGCATTAAATATGTAGACTACAAAGACCCTGAATTTTTAAAAAAATTCCTGAATGAGCAGGGTAAAATTCTTCCAAGACGTCTTACCGGTACTTCACTGAAGTTTCAGCGGAAAGTATCTACTGCAGTTAAGCGGGCACGTCACCTGGCATTATTGCCATACGTAACCGATATGTTAAAATAAAATAACGGAGGACAAGAAAATGGAAGTAATATTAAAAGAAGATGTTGCAAACCTGGGTCATAAAGACGACCTGGTAACAGTGAAAAACGGCTATGCCCGCAATTTCCTCATTCCCCGTGGAATTGCTGTTGCGGCTACAAAGTCTGTGCGTAAAATGCACGATGAAAATGTACGTCAACGGGCGCACAAAGAAGAGAAAATGCGAAATGCAGCTGCGGAATCAGCAGAAAAACTGAATGAAGTTAAACTTACCATTGGTGCCAAAACAAGTACAAAAGGTAAAATCTTTGGCTCGGTTAATACCATTCAGATTGCAGAAGCGCTGAAAGAAAAAGGTTTTGATGTTGAACGTAAAAACATCTCTATTAAAGAAGACCTGATAAAAGAAATTGGTACTTACAAAGCTCAGATAAAGCTTTACAAAGATGTTAATGCTGAAATAGAGTTTGAAATTGTAGCAGAGTAAGCAAAAAAACAGGTACTATAAAATTAGTTTTGAGAAAACCTGTCGGTTACTACCGGCAGGTTTTTTTATTCTGCTGGTTTTACTGCAATGGTTTCTATTTCCACTTTTGCGCCAAGAGGTAGTGCACCCACTTCAAAAGCTGCTCTGGCCGGAGGGTTTTCATCAAAATAGTCAGCATATACTTCGTTCATGGCTTGAAAATCTTCGATGCTGGAAAGCAGACATGTACATTTCACCACATTTTTAAATCCACAGCCTGAAGCTTTTAAAATTTGTTTGATGTTATTCATCACTTGCCGGGTTTGCTCCCTGATATCACTGGAAATAAGCTTGCCGGTGCCGGGCATCAAAGGCACCTGCCCGCTGATGAATACAAAACCATTGGCTTCCACTGCCTGACTATAAGGTCCAACAGCATCTGGTGCGTCAGCTGTATGTATTATTTTTTTCATTGTAAAAATGTTATGATATTGGTAATTCTCTTAGTTGTTTGTACAAATATACCGTTATTGCCTGCCAATTGCACATACAACTCATGTAAATTTTGTATGAAGAGAATTTAAAGATTGTCGTACCAGCTTCGCCGTTTGTTGTATTTTAAGTCTTGTAATACAGCGGCTTTAACATTTATCTGGAAATTATAACTTTGGCGTAAGCCGAATGGAACCCAGGTGAATCGCATTTCCCAGCAATGCAGGTCTCTGAAAATATTTACACTTGTAGTTGTAATTTTATCATTTGTAAAATCATAACCGGAAGTGAAGCCTATTTTCCAGTTTTCAGTGAGGCTGAAATCTCCGGAGAAACGAGCGGTTTGTATGATGGTGGCTTCTTCGTAAGGTTTTGTATAGGAGAAATTGTAGCTTACATTTACTGACCAGGGTACGTCAAAATCTACATATCGCTGTTCTATCTCGTCCAGTTCATTTTTGCCACGGTCGTCTTCATCAGTATCCACATCTTTTTTCCCTTGTTCTGAACTAAAAGAAGATGATAGCGACACCCGTGCACTTGTCAGCCGCGCCGGAATACCCAAATCAGTCAGCGCTGCTTTATCTATGGTTTTATATTGTGGTCTTCCATTTGATTCGAATCTTACATAACTGTAAGGGTCAAAAGAGCCTTGCACATCAATAGAAACTTTTTCTTTAAACAATCGGGTACGGGTGCTGAAGGAAATGTCGCTCCATTTTAAGGAATCCCGGAATATGTTGTAGTTTGTTCTGAAATCAAAATTGTCAAGGATTTTTACTTTCCGCAACTCAGTTGCCGTATCATTTTTTGGTTTCACCTTCATTTCAAGGGTGTTTCGCAATGCAAGGCTAACACTTCCTGAGCGCCCATTTTGAGTGGGTGTGCCATAAATGCCGTTTTCAAAAATGGAGTAATTTGTTGTATTTCCAGCGGTATCTATCTGCACTACGCGGTAGTAATCGGGCATGAATGAGCTTACATCAGGTGTGAGATTTACACTTGCAGAAGGGCTCATTACATGGCGCATGGCTGTGATATTGCTTTTTTCCCGGAATTGGTACATCCCATATACACGTGGATTAAAGGTGAGGCTTACCGAAGGAAACAGTGCCTGAGCATAGCGCAGGTTATTTATGGTATCTGTAATTACAGCAGCATAAGTTGAATCCTCTTCTGGATCATAATAATTTGGTTCCCAGTATTTTTGTATGTAACTGGTGTTCAATATCCCCCTGTAGTTGATACTGGGGGAAAGGTTGAAATAACGCAGAAATTTAATATTTGTACTCAGTGGAATGCGATGTTGAAATCCGTTTTCCATCTGATCAACTATCTGGTCAAATGAGGCCGTATCATTATAGCTTACACGGTTTTCCAGGGAAGAATTATAGCTTAGCTGAATGTTTTCATACCATTTTTTTTCTCCGGTAGCATTCTTTCGTTCAAAGGGGGTAATGCTATTCATAGTTAATGCCATGGTGGGAATTACCAGGTCAACCGAATTGTTTTGATCATTTTGGCTGTGATTGAGACTGCTGGTAAAATTAAATGGCGAGCCGGCCCACCTTTTGCTATATGATATGCTTGACCGTTTTGTTGTGTTCAGATAATCGTTGAGGTCAGTGGTATGGTTGCGATCATAGGAAGTGGAACTGAAATCTACATTTGCCGAAAAAGACTGCGTGGGATTGGCCTTGGCATCTTGCCGGTGTGTCCAGCGAATAGAAAAGTCACGGCTGGAGGAGAATGATGATGGATCTTCCGGATATGGATCTTGATTGAGGTAAAATGTTCCATTAAAATTTCCTGAATAACGATACCGTTTGCGGTAATTTGTAGCGGCGTTAACTCCCCAGGTTCCCCGGCTGTAAATATCGCCAGTAATCCGCAGGTCAAAATATTCATTAATGGCAAAGTAGTAACCGCCATTGCGCAGGAAAAATCCCCTGCGCTGCTCTTCACCATAAGTGGGTATCAGTACACCTGATTTACTGGTGCGGGTTGAAGGAAAAAAGCCAAACGGGATACCGATGGGCAAAGGAACATCGGCCATTACCATATATGCCGGGCCGGAAACTATTTTATCATTGGGTATGGATTTGGCTTTTGTAAGGGCCAGGTAAAAATGCGGATGATCAAGGTTGCAGGTGGTGTATTTACCGTTCCTGATATGGATGTGACCATTTGCCTGGCGCTTTGTTTGCTGGCTGTGGAGGAAGCCCCCTTCCTGCTCTGTTTTAATCTGCTCAATATAGCCTTTTTTAGTGTCAAAATTATATTCAATCCGCATGGCTAGAAAAGTCTCATTTCCCTGCGTAAACTCTGGGCGGTTCACTATTCGTCCGGTTGAATCCGGCAGACCCGTAGCTATTACGCTATTGTTCGTCATATCAAATTCTATGTAATCTGCTTTCAGCACAATGTCCTGATAATTCACTTCAGCCTGCCCATAAAGGAATACTTTTTTTCCCGATATGGATGAAAGTATGGAATCTTCAGCAGTATAATCTACCGCGGCATCAATGGCATTGCTTTTTCGAGGCACTGTGTCGGCTTGCTCAACAGCCACAGTATCAGTTATTATGGCACTAGAATCGGATATGGCATTTAGCTGTAACAGGGAATCGGGTGGGGGTATGGTATCCCTGAAGTAATCATTCAAAAGGTACGGATTGCTGGTACCAGCAGAAGAATCCGCCTGCAAAATCTTTGGGGAAGTTGCCAGGCAGAGTATTAGAAAAAGAGAATAAACAAATTTTATATCCAATTTTTTAATACTAATTTTGCGTATTGATGAGTTTTTTAAAAGAAAGCCCAAAACTAATTAAAATTCATTTATCATTTTAGAATGCCAGTACTTACTTATCATATTTTACACAATAAACGCTTATCTGCTTTTCTTCTTGCGCTGCTGCTTCAATTTTTATGCCTTTCTGATTTTATAAAGGCGCAGGATTACAAAACAAGGATTGAAACTGTTGTAATTGACCCGGGTCACGGTGGAAAAGATCCTGGTGCCCAGGGGAAAAAGGCAAACGAAAAAGATGTGGTTTTGGCCATTTCTTTGAAACTGGGGCAGTATATCGAAGAAAATTTTCAAGATGTAAAAGTGCTTTATACCCGCACCGAAGATGTATTTATTCCCCTGCATAAACGTGCCGAGGTGGCAAATAAAAACCATGCCGATCTTTTTATAAGTATACATGCCAATGCCAACCATAATACCCAGGTCTTTGGTACTGAAACTTTTTGTATGGGTATGCATACCAACCAGCGCAACCTGGAAGTAGCAAAGAAAGAAAACGCAGTAATTACTTTCGAGGAAGATTATACCACACGTTATGAGGGGTTTGATCCACACTCCGCAGAATCATACATTGTATTTGAACTTATGCAGAATATATATTCTGATCAGAGCCTGAGCTTTGCTGCATTTGTGCAAGATCAGTTTAGAGAAAGGGCCAGACGTTTTGACCGGGGCGTAAAACAGGCTGGTTTTTTGGTGCTTTGGCAAACAACAATGCCCAGCGTACTTATTGAAACCGGTTTTATTTCTAACCCGGAAGAAGAAGCTTACCTCATTTCTGAAGAAGGTCAGGAATATCTTGCTTCTGCTATTTTCAGAGCTTTCAGAGATTATAAAAATACCATAGAGCAAAAATCAGAATTTACGCTGCTTAACAGACCCGCCAAGGAACATGTTGCTCAAGAGAAAACAACTCCGGAACCAGAAAAGATTCAAACCAACCCGAATGTTAAACCTTCAACAGCAAAAATACGGTTCAAGGTACAGATTACAAGTTCCAGCCAGTCCATCCCTTTCAATTCAGAATATTTTAGCTCATATAAGAATATGGAAGGTTTTGATCAGATAGAAGAGTTTAAAGTTTCTAATACATATAAGTATGCAGTTGGAAATGCATATTCCTATAATGAAATCGTTAAAATAAATCAAAAAGTAAAGAAACGAATTCCTGATGCATTTATCATTGCTATCAAAGATAATTCTATAATCCCTGTTTATCAGGCACTACAGGAGCTTCAAAATTAAATGGAGGATGTAAACAACTGCCAGGTTTGCCTTGTATATTTTATTAATGGCCTTTGCTAAGAGGATTTCTAATAGTTTTATTTATTTTTACTGCTTGCATTGGAATATCGGTTCAGGATTTTGAGAAAAAGCTTGAATAAAAATCACGAACCGGCAAAAAAAACGTAATTGTGAAAAAAGAAATTAAAATAGGTTTAATCGCTACTGTAACAATTCTGGCGTTCATCTGGGGATTTAATTTTTTGAAAGGTCAAAATATGTTCTCCACTTCAAATGATTTTTATGCCGTATATTCGGAGCTGGCGGGATTATCACGTGGAAACCCTGTGGTTTTAAACGGATTCAAGGTAGGGCAGGTAAATGATATAGCGTTTAAGGAAGGAAGTTACGATGAGTTAATTGTTTCTTTTTCTGTTACATCTGATATTTCTTTACCGGAAAATACCATTGCTGTAATTATCAGTAGCGATTTGCTGGGAACCAAGGCTATTGAACTCAATCCCGGAGATTCCAACAGTCCGGTTCAGGATGGAGATACTATACAGTCGGCACTGCAGCCAGATTTACTCGAGGAACTAAGCGATGAACTCGTGCCCCTGCGCGACCGGGTGGTAACTTCACTTATTTCTCTTGACAGCATTTTAAATAATGCGTCAGTTTTATTAAATGATGAGGCCGTAAATGATTTGCATGCCACATTTAACCAATTGAATACGAGTACGGAAGTAATTTCACGTCTTTTGGTATCGCAGGAACGGCATTTAACACATACATTTGAAAACCTGGATAATATATCTTCCGCCCTGGAACAGAATACAATGGCCATGGAGAATATTCTTGCCAACCTGGAGCAGGTATCTGATAGCATCGCCAGCTCATCCCTTAAAGAAACAATTGACAATGCTGCGGCAACCCTTAACCAGGCGGATATTCTACTGACACAGATTAACTCCGGGCAGGGAAGCATGGGGCAACTTGTATATAATGATACCTTATATAATAATCTGGAAGCTTTGTCGGCTTCACTTGATTCACTGGTAACTGATCTGAAAGAGAATCCTTCAAGGTATGTTCAGGTATCCGTTTTTGGAGGAAAGTAATTTTTTTGATCTCACTCAGATAAATGAAATTAATTTAGGATTTTAAAATATAGAAAATCAACAGATATTTTAAACATTATCTAAATGATTAAGTAACAATTTCTTAATATGGTTTTAATATAATTAATTGAAGATCAAATACATGAAAAAAAAATAAATATTTTTTATTTTTTAAGAGCTTGACAGCAAAACCAATATGGTCTTTTTGAAAAAATCAAGTTAAATCATTGTTTTTTTTTCACTTTTTTTTTCACAATTTAGCTCCCGCTAAGGAGAAATCCGATCTAAATATGAACGTTTAACTTATTTAATCAAAAGGATTGATGCACGAAAAAGTCTGGAATAATTGTTTGAAAATCATAAAAGATAATGTACCTTCCATTAGTTTTAGAACATGGTTTGAACCTATTGTTCCATTGAGACTTGATAATAAAATTTTGACCATTCAGGTGCCAAGTCCCTTCTTCTATGAGTATTTAGAGGAACAATACATTGATATTTTAAGAAAAACATTACGAAAGGAAGTTGGTGAAGGTGCCAAGCTGGAGTATAGTGTGGTGATGGAAAATAACTCCGCCCACTCAAATAACAAGCCTTTTACCGTTAATTTCCCTGAGAAACATAATGGAGAACTCAAGAACAAACCGGTTCCTTATCCACTAAGTGAACAGGAAACCATTAAAAAGATC
>JBEPYD010000053.1:0-14722 GCA_041641575.1 Bacteroidales bacterium | reverse complement strand
TGCTTTTCTTATCATATTTACCTCTTGCGAACCATCCGGGCAGGAAACCCCACCACTTAATTGCCACAAACTTAAAGAGGGATTATTGATGTATAACCTGGATTCCATAAAAAATGTAATGGGACCCATTGTCGCTGAGTTAACTCCGGATACTTCGGATGGGGACAGGATTGGACACAGAGATAATTTTAATGCACTGATTGAAAAAATAAATGCATGCCCGAATGTAACGGCTGAATTACTTTGCTACGGATGCATTTTAACCCTTCCGGTGCAGTCTGAGCTGTTATTCGCCCTCGACTCATCCGGCTATGAGGTGTACCGGGTTTTGGATATATTCACACCTGACGGTGATGCCTTATCAGTAAGAGATGTGCATGAATATCCCGGTCCGGTAATGAAACATGTAAATACCCATTATTCGGGGTGCTTTGAGGAAAATCCGTGGCTAAAGCAAAGCAGCAATGAGCCACTCACAGATACGGTCACTTATGAGATCAGGAATGATACGTTATTCCTGGATGTAATAATTAATTATAATTGCTGTGGCCAGCTAAGCGATTCTTTAAGTATTACAAAAGAGGAGGTAAGCCTGTTTCTTTCCGATACCTGCACGGGAGACAACTGTATCTGCAGATGTTATTGCGATTTTGTGTTTGAATACCAGTTTACCGGAATTTCTCAAAATAATGTGGACTTCAGCATATATCTCAAAGAACTGAATGAAACCGTTTTTCATTTATGGGAAAAAGTAAAATATACTAATGAAGCGGATCAATAATTTTTTGGGTAAATGCAGATGAAATTTCAAATAAATAATAATAAAAAAAATGGAAAACAGGCCTTTAAAACAAACAGAACGAATCGCAGTTGTGGATGCAATTAGAGGTTTTGCCTTATTTGGCATTTTGATGGTGAATATGCTGATCATGTATGAACCTGTTTCACGGTTACTGCTGGGAACAAATCCCAATCTGCCTGTTTCGGAATTCATATCTGAGTCTTTTATTCGGTTATTCTTCGAAGGAAAATTCTATGTGATTTTTTCCATGCTCTTTGGATTCGGTTTTTGGGTTTTTCTCAATAAAGTCGATGACATGAAAGCTGTGCTACCCACATTCAGACGAAGGCTTTTCTTTCTTTTGCTTTTCGGAATTGCCCACATCACTTTGCTGTGGGCTGGTGATATTTTATTCATTTATGCACTTCTTGGATTTATTTTGCTTCTTTTCCGCAAGTCTTCCGATAAGAAGGTAAGAAGGTGGATGGTAACCATGGTAATCTTCCCCATTGCCTTAAATGCGCTACTCTTGTTTTTTGCATTCCTGGCATCAATGACACCAGAGGGACAGGCAGCTTTTGATGAACAGATACACGAGAGCACTTCAAAAACTATGGAACTTGTTGAAAGAGCCAGCAAAGCTTATTCCACAGGCACTTTTGCAGAAATTGTGCAGGTTAGGGTAGAAGAATATTTAAAGATGCTGGGTGGGAGCATTTTCTTTTTTGTTCCCGGTGTGCTGGCCATGTTTCTGCTTGGTTTTCTGGCGGCCAGAAAAGGTTTTATTCAAAACTACAGAGAGAAATATGCATTTTATGTTAAGCTGCTGCGCTGGACATTGCCTGTAGGACTTATTACCAGCGTGCTTTATGTTATTGCAACTAAATATTCTGCACGCACTGTTCCTGATGGTTGGACATTGCTGTCTGCTGCCATGCATATTATTGGCGGCATTACATTGGGACTGGCCTACATATCCGTCATAATCATTTTGTTTATAAAGGGGAAATCTGCCTTTTTTGAAAGATATTTTGTGCCGGTGGGCCGCATGGCGCTTACCAATTACCTGATGCAATCCCTGATCACAGCCCTGCTTTTTCATTCCTATGGCCTGTCGCTTTTCGGGAAGGTTGAAGTCTGGCAAGGCATTATCCTGACAGTGATTATCTTCACCCTGCAAATATTTTTTAGCCGCTGGTGGCTGAAGAAATATCAGTATGGTCCTGCGGAGTGGCTCTGGCGAAGCCTTACCTATTTGAAAAAGCAACCAATGAAAAGAAGTTTATAGATAATGTTTTTCTTTTAATTCTGCTGTATTCTTTATATTGTATTAGAGGAATGGAACTAGTTCATAATTCTATATAAGCTTTTGGTCTGTTTAAAGTTAACAATAAATTAATATAAATACGTCATAGTTTTTGTGCCAAATTCATTAATTTTATCACACCCGTTAAGTTGCATTAAAACTAATTAATATGGCTATGAATAAAATCATCTTCCTTCCATTTGCCGCAGCAATACTTCTTATGGTATCCTGCTCAGAAAGTTCTTTACCCAACAAACAATCCAGTGAACTTACATCTTCTTATTTGGATTTGAAAAATGCGGAATATGTTGCGCATACTTCCGGAAGTAACGATTGGTCAAACTTATACAAACTAACCCAGGAAGCTGATAATTATCAAATGGAGTTAGTGGGTTTTTTAGATGAGAACGGCAATAAACTAGACTCTACATTTTCAGCCATCCAGGTAAACGAAATTATTTCAATTACCGAAGATTATAACGTACTTATTGGGAATTTTCAGGTAAACATCACAAATGAGGATGCTGAAACATACTGGAGTATCCTGGTAAGACTTTCAGATGGAGCAGTTTTTGATTTTGGATATAACCCACAACCCGCAAATAATTTTAAAAATGAAAATTATTTGCCTGTGGATAAGACGGGGGAGAGGTATTTTTCCAATTTCACAGATGTATATAAATTAGGTGGTCTGGAAGAGGGGCAACCTACCATTGAGACTGTTATTGACAATTCAACGTGGGAAATACCTTCGTTTTTTGTTACTCATGAAGGGGGTATTATCTTTTATGATACGCAAAATCAAAACACCAAAATAAGGAAAACGGATGGGAGTTATCTAAGTAATGATTACGCCATGTTTAACTTTTTCTACAACAGTAATAATGAATTGAATGCATGGTCGCCGCTTGGGTTATTGAATCTGGATGTTGATTCAGACACGTTGTTATTTTCCCGGATACTATCAGAGGGATTTCTAAATCCGGTGGAGTTTTTCTACCAGACAAATGATGCATATATCTTTGTGGATGAAGGAGGCTTTGGATATGTATATACCGAAGCCGATACGGGAATATATCCGGTGTATATTCAGAATAGCGTTAACTTTCGCCCTGTGGAGGTAAATAATAATTATCTGTGGACACGTACCGATGGTTCCATAAATGTGGGGTTTAAAAGATATAATCTTGAGAACTACAGCATTGAAGATATATTTGTTGATGTATTCAAAATAATAACTGATACCACTTTTAGAACTATTCAGGTTGAGCGTGATGGTGTGTTCGTAGACTCGGTGGTAACGGAAATATCCTTCAGAGATACACTTGTAACAGAATTTTTTGATGAAGTTGCTTCGTTTAATGAAGAAAATGAACTCAGTTTTCCTTCAAATTACGAAATATATAATTACAGAATTTCTGATGAGGGCGTTCTTTTTAGTGGCTTTGATCTAAATATTGGCCGCAATGTTCTGGGCATATTGAGAGAAAACAATCAGGTGCTTATTTTGCAGGAATTTGAAAATGAAAAGAAAATAGAAACCCTTGAGCAAATTAATTAATATACTTCTTGTTTTTGTTATCATCTTTGATCATAAATAATGGGCTTGCCAGTTATCGGTTAACTTAAACCTGTGCATTAGTCTGTGGTGCATTAGCTTTCAATTCATTACCTTTGTTTTTCAAACAAGAAAAGCAATGTCAAACAAGCTGCACATAAAAAACATGGTTTGCCACCGCTGCATAATGGCCGTGGAAGAGGTGCTGCAACAGCAGGGGGTAGCTGTTGATGCGGTAGAGCTGGGGCATGCTTATTACAGCGGTATGCTTTCAACAGAGCAACTCAAAAACATTGAAGAGGCATTGGGCCAAAAAGGCTTTGAACTGCTTATGGACCGGAATCAGCAAATCATCGCGGGCGTTAAAGCAGCCATTGTGAAATATGTACATCATTCCCAACATCTTCCGGAAAATCTCAATATCTCTGCTTTACTCTCGCAAGAACTGCACATGGACTACAAACAGCTCAGCACCATTTTTTCGTCAAACCAGCCTTATACCATTGAAAAATTTGTTATTCTCCAAAAAACTGAACGGGTAAAAGAATTGCTTTCCTATAAAGAATTAAATTTATCTGAAATTGCAGCCAAAATGGGTTATAGCAGTGTACACTATCTTTCTTCGCAGTTTAAAAAAGTTACAGGTATTACCCCTGGGACTTATTCCAAAATGTCAGTAAAAGAGCGTCAGGCACTGGATCAGATTCAATAAGTCTCTGTTGGTTGTACTATGCAGGTTGAGTTTGTTTATTAGGTTACTAAGGTGTAATTACGTCTTTTTAACAATAAGTTTTCACCTTCTTTTATTAAAAAGATACGGGTTTGTATCTTTTTCTACGGTCTTTTGCCACGGACGAAAAAAGCACCTACATCCATGAACCACCGATGATTAGCAATAAGCTTTTGCTGCCGGTATCGCCTTCCAATTTCTTTTTGCAATCTCTTTTTTAGCACTGTGCTATACTGCTCTGCCATACGGGCTGAAAAATCATTCTCTTCAAAGCAGCGGATAGCCTGCAAAGCAGCTTCCCGGCCGCTAAACATGGCATTGCCGATACCGCCACCCGATATCGGATCTGCCAGTGCAGCAGAATCTCCGGCTATAACATAATTGTTGCCATAGCATTCATATTCATTTTTTGAATAGGGGATAAGTCCGCCTTTCAGCGGTGAAACCCGCTCTGCATTTAAAAAACGTTCTCTTAATTCATTGTCCATCCATTGCTGGAATATTTCTTTGATGGGCAAATTAAACTGATGCGCATGTTTCAGGTGATAGCCAAACCCTGCATTGGCAAGGCCATTTTCCAGTGGAAAAATCCAAAAGTAACCCGGGAAATACTCCTTTTTGTAGTGCATTTCTATGCAATCATCCTGCAAACCCTGTATGTTTTTATAATATGCACGAATGGCAAAACCATCGTCTTCTTTTTTACGTCTTGTTCCGGCGAAGTTTCCGGTCAGGTTGGAATGGTTTCCATTGGCGAATATCAGAAATTTCGTCCTGAAAGACAGGTTTTTTGAAAAAACTTCAATTTCTTCACCCATCCTCTCCACCTTTGTAATTTTACAATTTTCATATACCTCCACGTTTGGGCAGTCGCGTTTTACCCGGGTGAACAGAAAGTGGTCAAAGTCTACCCTGGAAACGGTGTAGCCAAAACTTTTAAAGTTCAGCATACGGCGTTTGTTTTTATAAAACAATGCAGCCTTTTTTATGGCAAGCGGATGAATTTCCTTAAATAACTCATCATAGTAGGTTTCAGAAATTGCCCTTAAGGTATTCATCGTTCTGTCGCACAGTCCGTCGCCACATATTTTTTCGCGGGGGAATGCTTCCTTCTCGCAAAGCGCTACCCTGAGGCCGGAATTTCTGAGACTTAAAGCAGCCGCGCAACCGGCAGGGCCGGCACCAGAAATAATTACATCGTATCGCTTCATAGGCTTAGAGGGTAAGGGTGCAAATATATGGTTAATTGATGGCCTGGCAAGTGGTTTTATTGAGGGTAAACTTATCCTATTAAAAAAATTTAAATGCTTTAAGCGAGGAATCAATTCCAGCCAAACCAGTATATCCGATTCATCTACAACCGGAAAGGGTTCAAGGTTTCAGGAATATGCGCTGTAGAGTTGCTGAAGCAGGATATTCCAGATAAGCTTAATAGTTTCTTCAAACTTCGACAATAATAATATGCTAAAAACGTTAAGATACGGATTGATAGTTTGCCTATGATATAAATTTACTCGTTTTATTAATTCTGAATACTAATCTAAAAATTAGCAAAATGAGAAATTTAATTTATTTAGGAGCATTAATGGTTTTATTTGCCTCATGTGAGAAAAGTGAACCTACGGAAGTCGTTGAAACTAAAGATTCAACAAACTATTTTCCAATGGAAATTGGAAATTATTGGGTGTATGAGGTTTATGAAGTTGACACGCTGGGTAATGAAGAAAATCTGGGGGTATTAGACAGTATTGTTATTGTAGGGGATACGGTAATAAATAATAAAAATTATTTCGTATTCCACGGGCCTGTTGAGTATTTTAGGAGTTTTGATACGGTACAATTTTTAAGAGACTCCATGGGTTTTGTTGTCAATTCCTGTGGGACAATCAAAATGGCACCTGAGGATGTTGAAAATCCCATATGGTCTTATAATATCCCTTCAGAGGGAACAACGTTATTTAATATCTCTTATAGTTTAGAAAAAAACAATGATATCTTAATTTTACCTGCCGGGGCTTATGAAGTTATAAATTATAAGGGAACTGTGAATATGTTGGTTGATGGCCACTTTTCTCATTTATATCCAAGATATATTCATAATTATTACGCCGATGGCATCGGACTGATTATGAAAACCCGATTTTTTGCCTTATTTCCGAAACATTTCGAAGAAAGGCTGATTAGATATCATATAAATTGATTTCTTTTCTTTAATAAGACATGCCTGTATAGTTCTTAATCTGGAGCCTTAGTTTGTGCTGATTGATTCTCTAAACAGGCATGTTTTGTTTGAGTGTGCTTGCCAGTGAAACTACGCAAGGGTATTTTAGTTTAATATTTCTGACTAATCTATGAATTTAATAGGAGGTTTTGTGAGCAACATCTAAGAGCAAGCTACATTGATTTGCTAAATAGTAACTTTTAAGTTACCTTTGTTTGGGTGGAAAAAGTCAGGCAAGTAATTCAGTACAAAAATTATTTCGAGGAGTTTTTGCTTGCTCAGCCGAAAAAAATTCAGGACAAAATTTTTAAGGTCATAGAAATTATTGAGACCTATGAGCACGTACCAAAAAAATATTTGGCTCCAATTAAAACGCACAAGGGACTATTTGAAGCCAGAATTAAACTGGGTTCGAACATTTGGCGGGTCTTTTGCTTTTTTGACAAAGGTAAATTGATCATACTATTAAACGGATTTATTAAAAAGAGCCAAAAAACACCAGAAAAAGAAATATAGAAAGCTGTACGATTAATGAAAGAATATTACGAAGAAAAAAACAAAGACAATGGAAACTAAAAGTTGGAAAGACATAAAAGACACCGTATACGGAATAAAAGGAACTGAACGCAGGGATGGGCTTGAAAGAGATTTTGAATCATTTAAAATTGGTTTGCTTTTAAGAAATGCCAGAGAAGAGAAAAATCTGACTCAAGAACAATTAGCTGAACTAATTGACAAGAAACGAACATATATTTCACGGGTGGAGAACAACGGGAGCAACCTTACCTTAAAAACCTTATTTGACATTGTAGAAAAAGGACTTGGCGGAAAGGTTAATATATCGATTGACCTCTAAAAACTGTACGTTTTGCAACATTTTTTATGAATACATGGCTGTTCAGTGAACAACGAAACGGTGGCTCTTTGGTGAAAGTCCGTAATTCCGCATGATTATCTCGTTACTAACATGAAACTTTTGTACTTTTAAATTAGCTGCGCTTCATACAATAAGTGTTTTGCGTATTGAGAAAAAACGACCCAAATTAGTTTCAACCAGGCAAAAGAAGTAAATTAGTCAAAAATGGATATATTTGAAAAAAGTATTTATTATGTCAGATAAAATCAATCCCTGATCAGTTTCCCAGTCTGTACCTTACCCCCTTGAATAAAGCGATAAATATACACCCCGGATTCCAAATATTCTAAATCAATAAACTCATTATTCGTTGGGATTTTTTGGTACACCCTTTTGCTATTTATATCGAAAAGGGTAAAGGTTGTGTGCGTTCCATCATCTTCATATCTTAGGTGTATGCCACTGGAAAATAGGGTGGGGTAGATTATAGCAATATCGTTATCTATTGTGCCCTCGATCACTTTGGTTGGATCATTATGATAATATAACCTAATCTTTTTAGCATAAATTTCATCTCTGGATTTGGAGGTATAAGTAAGCGTGATTATATATCCTGCATCATTATATTCATATTCGTGTATAGAATTTTCATAGTGGGTTGAATCTTTTCGAAGTAACAGCTTCCCCATCTCATCGTAAATAAGAGTTGTATGCTGCTCAATTACCCAAACATTCTTTTCAATGTCCCAATCATAATTTGTTTGATATAAAAGGCTACCTTTATTATCGTAAACAAAATCACGTTTCCAACTCTCTATCCATTCACCAGGGTCTGTATTCCATCTAAAATTAGTAATGTTTGTTTTTTTTCCATCCCCGTTGTAAGTGCTTTCTTTTTTCCAGTATTCAATCCAACACATATGTGCTGTATCCCAAAGATAATGAATATCTAATATCTGGTTCATATTAACTCCATAAGCATATTCATATTTATCATAACCCATCCAATCATTTACCTCTAAAGCCCACACATAAGATGCCTCAAGCGTTATATTCCCATACGCATCGTAAATAGTTTCTTTTTTTTGACTGTAATACCAATTGTTAAGTTCTGAATTCCAGCGATAATCTACATTCACTATATGGTTTCCATTATCTTTGTATGTGTATATTTCCTTATGCTTAGCGAACCATATATGTGTATCATAATCAAATTCAAAAGATAAATGCATAATTAGATTTCCATTAGTATCATAATAATATTCTCCTTTATATTTTTCAAACCAGGTATTTTTTTGTTCGTCCCAACCATAACTTCCACAATAGGTTAACTGATCATGGTTATATTCCCATATGGTCTTTCGTTTTCCAATCCATATATTTTTTAGGGTGTCCCAATTATATTCACTATCAAGGGTTTTCTTTTTATTATCATTCCATTCCAATTCACTTTTATGATAACTTATCCATTTATTATTCGAATTGTTCCATTTATACATCACAATGTTTATCACTTCCCCCTTTTCATTATAAGTAGATTCCACTTTATATCTTCTTATCCAGTTAAGAAAGGTAGTATCCCAGGAGTATTTGACATGAAGTATTAGCTTCTCATTTTCATCATAGTTATATTCGCTTTTGTAATTACCCATCCATTTATTTTCTGAATTACTCCATTGATACTCTTCTAAAGATATTAGCAATCCTTTGCTGTCATATAAGGTTTCAAGCTTCCTCTCTCCCTTCCATTCATAACTATCAAGAATATAACTGTATTTCAAAAAGTTTGCGATATTTCCATTTATATCATGTTCAAATATAACTTTTGCTGGTATAGTTGTGAGGTTTGACCACTTTGAGATATTTCCATTTATATCATGTTCAAAAATAACTTTCGCTTTCATAATCCTGTCCCAAAAGTACTGGAGTTCTTTTTGCAGGTACCAAAAAGTTGAATCATGTCTACTAAATGGATATCCCCAATAATTTGAAGTTGGTATCCATTCATTCAAAGTATCATTCCACCTTAATGATATCACACTATCAAGTAAAACGGTATCCTTTGTATATGAAGAGCTTTTAAAATGGTATGATTTACATATACTATCGGAATGTGTTTTTTGAAATTTTCTAACTCTTGCAAATGAAGTATCTGAAATTTCAAAAAAAACTAGTTTAGAATCATTTGTATAATAAATCGTATCATCAGCACATATAATCTTGGGTATGCTTAAACAAAAGACTAAAACAAAGATCCAATTATTTTGAATTAAATGTTTCATGATTCCCACGGTTTAGTTGTCTATGCAATTTACGAAATCATTAATTATAAGTCAAGTGGTCCTTTAGTATTGTATCTTTTTAAAATTTGTGAACTAAAGGCTACCGCTTCGTTACATATTATTTAACTGTTTTAGAAGTGCCGCAGAACATATTTTGTCGATACAAAAACTTTTGCTCAAAAAAACAAACGATTCATTTACAAGGCTTGGCTGCAAAGAGGGATTATTATTATCAGTTGAATTGAACAAAGGAAAAAATTGCACTTGTATTTGAAAGCGCCCTATGGTCCATTTATATGATAATTTTTTGAAATATTTTTTTATCTTTTTACAACCGATAATATCTTATTCATGATGGAACTAGAAGGGAAAATATCAAAAAATTAATTTTCGAATAGAAAAAAATATACTATGCTATTAGGCCTCTTAAAGATATCCTTCAATTCATAATCAATTTCTATATCTAACCAGTAAACATAATACCTATAAGTGAAGCCACCTTTTGCCTTCCATTCATAGCATTGAATTACCAAACTTTACCACGATTATGTGGCCGACCGGAAGTGAAAACTGTAATATGTTTTATGAAAAAATAAGGAGAATAATTGTTGATCAAACTTTGAAGCTAAAATAATGAAAACAAGGCCAGCAATTAGCCGTATGCATCGAGACAGGATAAAAGAATTTTACTGGGGCAAATGCTTATACAAACTTTACCAAAAACCAGACTGGATTAAAAAAGAAATTAAATACTTTATGCGGATTCATGGTATTCCCCCCTCAAGAAAATTTCATACATTTTTCCGAAAATTATATAAAGACAATTAACTCTTAATTGTTTATCTTTGTTACTGTAAAAAAAATGTCGGTTATGATCAGAAGCATCTTACATAGCATTATGGGTTTGTTCATCATCCTCTCAGCGGGTGGTTTCAACATTCATATGCATTATTGCCACGATCAGCTTATCGATGTAGGCATTTTCAACCCCGCACAAACCTGCTGCAACACGAACAATGCCGGTATGGCATCCTGTTGCACCACCATGGCCGGCAACGACCACTGTGAGGACAAACACCTGCACATGGAAGCCCTCGACGATTATACCGTCGCCAGTCCGCTCATACTTACCGACACCCGCACTTCGATCACTGCACCATTTGCTATGCAGGCATTTGTGCATGCACCGTTCATTCAAACATCCAATCACCCACTTCCTAATCCCCATTTGCAGCCACCATTCCCGCCAAATCACAACCGGCAACCCATGCTGCAAGTCTTCCTCATTTGAAAAAATCACCGTTCGCATAACTGGTGCGCTGGCCCGCTGCATTTAATCTCTTCTGCTGAATTCGGGTAGCGACGACCAGCGAAAGAAGTAATTCCGGCTCCCCTGCGCGCTTACCATTCCCACCGGGGAATATAAGAGGCAACGAAGGCAAAAAGTAATATCACTTCACCGCGAACGAAACCCAATACCTGATGTTCTAACTATAAGATAAAACAGCGCCTTACGAAGAGCGTAAGTTTGAACTTTAGAAGTCACAGGACATCAAAACTTTAGGCTCCCTGTTCCTCCCCTTTAGAACTTGACCCGACTTTTCGGGAGGATAAGGGGGGTAGTGAAAGGCTTTTACTGGGAAAACAAAGCCCGTAGGTAACGCAGGTTTCGGGCTTAGAATTTGAACATGCAATGCAAAAATTATAAAGAAGATTAATAACATGGTCAACAACATCATCAAATACTTCCTCCACAACAAACTGGTAACAGCCCTGCTGCTTATCGGCCTTGTGGTATGGGGCATTGCCACGTCTCCCTTTAACTGGGATACAGATTTTTTGCCCACTGATCCTGTGCCGGTTGATGCCATCCCCGATATTGGCGAAAACCAGCAAATCGTATTCACCGAATGGGCCGGACGCTCACCGCAGGATATCGAGGACCAGATTTCATATCCGCTTACCACTTACCTACTGGGAATACCAGGTGTGAAATCCATCCGCAGCTCCAGTATATTCGGCTTTTCAAGCATTTACATCATTTTTGAGGAAGATGTGGAATTTTACTGGTCGCGTTCCCGCATCCTGGAAAAGCTGGCTGCTCTGCCCACAGGCCTGCTGCCGGAAGATGCCAAGCCCACCCTTGGCCCCGATGCCACTGCATTGGGGCAGGTGTACTGGTACACGATTGAGGGCCGCGATCCTCAGGGAAATCCTACTGGCGGCTGGGATCTGCACGAAATTCGAACCGTGCAGGATTACTACGTGAAGTATGCCCTCAATGCTGCCGGTGGCGTGTCTGAGGTGGCTTCTATCGGGGGCTTTGTAAAAGAATACCAGGTAGATGTTGACCCGGCGGCCTTGCAGGCATACAACATCCCCCTGCACCAGGTTATGGAGGCCGTGCGCAAATCCAACCTCGACATTGGCGCCAAAACCATCGAAATTAATCAGGCGGAGTACCTTGTGCGCGGACTGGGCTACATCAAAAAAGTGGAAGACCTTGAACAGGCCGTTGTGGCAGTGCAGAATAACGTACCCGTGCGTGTAAGTGATGTGGCTGTGGTTACCACCGGCCCTGCCACACGTCGTGGATCGCTCGACAAGGACGGTGCCGAAGTGGTCGGTGGCGTAGTAGTGGCCCGCTATGGATCCAACCCGCTGGAAGTCATTAACAACATCAAGGATAAAATAGCCGAAATTTCTCCGGGTTTGCCCGAAAAAACACTCGAAAACGGCGTTACCAGCAAACTCACCATCGTACCGTTCTACGACCGCTCACAACTCATTTACGAAACGCTCGGCACGCTTGAAGAGGCCCTTTCGCTGGAAATTCTCGTGGCCATTCTCGTTATTGTTGTGATGGTATTCAACCTGCGGGCCTCGCTGCTCATATCCAGTCTGCTGCCCATCTCAGTGCTTATGGTGTTCATTGCCATGCGCTACTTCGGTGTGGATGCCAACATTGTTGCCCTCTCGGGTATTGCCATTGCCATTGGCACCATGGTCGACCTCGGCATCATTCTTACAGAAAATATCATTAAACACATGGACGAATCGCCCCCCGGGCAAAAGCTCATCACCACCATTTACAATGGTGCAACCGAGGTGGGCACGGCCATTATCACAGCTGTTTCTACCACCATTGTAAGTTTTATCCCCGTATTCACGCTGCAGGCTGCCGAGGGAAAACTCTTTGGTCAGCTGGCTTTTACCAAAACATTTGCACTGGTGGCCGCCTTGCTCGTTACACTCATCATTTTGCCGGCCATGGCACACCTGCTGTTCGGGTTACGCCTCCGGAGCGATAAAACCCGCCGCATCATTAATTACCTGCTTATTCCGGCCGGTATTGTGCTGCTCTTTTTCGGATTTACCCTGGCGGGATTAATCATTGCAGCTTTTGGTTTGGGCGGTACGCTCAAAAATATGCCAACAGTGGTGGAGCCTTTAAAAAGGAAGGCCTCCGGAAAAAATGCCAAAGCATATGTAGCCAGAAGAGGTTTGATTATGCTGATGCATTATGCCATCATTCTCTCCGTGCTGGCCGTTACCTGGCTCCTGGCCAAATATTGGCTGCCGCTGGGCGCTTCCAAAAACCTGCTCATGAATTTCATCTTTGTATTCCTGCTTGTAGGCCTCATACTGGGAGCTTTCCGGTTGCTCGAATACTACTACAAACCCATTTTGCAGTGGTGTCTCGACCATAAAACAGCATTTTTGCTGATACCCGGCTTTATTATTCTTTTTGGGCTTACTGTTTGGCTCGGCTTTAGCCGGATATTTGGTTTCATGGAAAAAGGAGCCAATGCCGTGGGCATCGAAATAGGGGAGACCCGCATCTGGACAGGCCTTACCCATGCCTTTCCGGGAATAGGAGAGGAGTTTATGCCTTCGCTCGATGAAGGGAGCTTTTTGCTTATGCCTACTTCCATGCCACATTCCGGGGTGGAATACAACACAAGAGTAGTGGCTCAGCTCGATATGCTCGTTACCCGCATTCCCGAAGTAGAACTCACCGTGGGGAAAATGGGGAGGGCTGCTACTGCACTTGACCCGGCACCGGTAAGCATGTACGAGAACGTGATCAATTATAAAACCGAGTACATGACAGACGAGGAAGGGCACCGCATCCGGTTTAAAACCGATAAGGAGGGATACTTTATTCTTAGGAGTGGCGATACCCTTGCGCAGGAAATGGCGCGTGAAAGGAACATCAAATTCCACGACCTGATCCCCGACAGACGGGGCAGCTATTTCCGGAATTGGCGCGACCATATCCAGTCGCCCGATGATATCTGGGACGAGATTGTAAAAGTGACCAAAATTCCCGGTGTAACCTCTGCGCCAAAACTACAGCCCATTGAAACGCGCCTGGTGATGCTGCAAACCGGCATGCGCGCCCCCATGGGCATCAAAGTGTATGGCCCGGATCTTACTACAATCCAGGATTTTGGTATCAAACTCGAGAATATTTTAAAAGAAATCCCTTCCGTGAAGGAAGATGCCGTGTTTGCCGACCGCATTGTGGGAAAACCCTACCTGCATCTCAATATAAACCGTGAGCAGATTGCCCGCTTCGGACTGAATATTGCCGATGTGCAGCAAACCATTCAAACCGCGGTGGGTGGAATGACCATTACCACTACAGTGGAAGGACGCGAACGTTTCCCGGTGAGGGTACGCTACCCGCGCGAATTGCGCAACGATCCTGAAGCCCTCAAAAACATCCTGATGCCGACGCCCACCGGTGCACAGGTACCCCTGGGCCAGCTTGTAGATGTCGAATATGTCCGTGGCCCGCAAGCCATCAAGAGCGAGGAAACCTTTTTGGTGGGATATGTTTTGTTTGATAAGAATGATGGCTTCTCTGAAGTTGAAGTGGTGGAGGATGCCCGTACCCTTATTCAGAACCGCATCGATGAAGGCACACTGGTAGTGCCTGCCGGTGTCAGTTACAAGTTTTCCGGTAACTACGAAAACCAGGT
>JBEPYD010000052.1:13029-14855 GCA_041641575.1 Bacteroidales bacterium | reverse complement strand
AACCCTTAAATGACTTCAGCATTACGTCGTATCCGCCGCAACGCAGTGGAGGAGGAAAACAAACCATAAAACACCCCGTCATCATGAGCGCAGCGTAATGATCTGGAGGCAATGAAAAACAACAAGGTAGTAAGGGAAGTAAGCAATAGCAGACAGATCGCCACGTTGGCACTTCCGCTTTCGGAAACCTGCGGCGGACACGGCGCCGATGATGAGCTTTGTAGAAAACAACCAACTCGCTCTTCCGGATTTGTAATCCGGAAGTCTTTCATCCATGGATTTGTAATCCATACCACACCGTTCCTTTTTCCGCCTTCCCGCACCCCTCTAACTCCTCCCGACAAATTCATCGGCGGGACAGGCTCTAAAGAGGGAGAACCTCCAACGCGCGACTGATATTGTTGTTGTGATGATGCGCTTTATAGAAAACAATTCACCAGAAGGTATATCAGGGCTCGGAAGGATCGCCACAAGTGGAAAACACTTGCGGCAGGATGCTAGGGAAGTTACCTGGTTATGTGATTGCTACCACCTTGGCTACAAACTTCGGCGGAAGGAGGGTTACTTTGTTAAAAGGTTTTAGGGTGTGAAAAGCTAGCACCAGAGATGCCCCTCAAAAGAATGACGGGTGGCTGAAAACAAGGTATTAATTAAACCTTTCTGACCGGGTTGAAACTCTTATTGAGGTTTAGTATTAACAGGAACGGGCCCGGCGTAAGAAGATATTAAACATGGCTTTCCAGAAATAATTCCACTGGGTGCGAAGGGGGTGCTTATCGAAGCGTTCCAGGTACCGGCGCTCCGACTCAATAATCTCTTCGAGTGTCTGGGGCATATCCGCATAATAAGGCGGAACAAGACCCGGCTTTACCCTGGTACGTGCTTTTTGCAGCTCTTCCGGGTAAAGATTATAATACTGGTTGCTCAACGGCCGCACACCTACCAGCTTCATCTCTCCTTTAAACACATTAATAAACATGGGCAGCTCATCTATCCAGAAGGCACGCATAAACTTACCAGCTGTGGAAACGCGGAAATCATTGGAAAACTTACCCCCATTCTGCAGTTTGTGTTTGGTATAAATGTATTCCTGAAGGTATTCGGCATATGGATGCATGGTGCGAAACTTGTATACCTTAATTACCTGGCCGTTCTTGCCTATGCGTCGCAGACGGATGAGCGGGCCGTATGTGGGGTTGAGGTCGTAGCAGGGGATCTTTACTTTTTTGGCAGCGAAGTACAGCATGCCACCGATTTCTTTTTCATCGGTTACATCAAAACCGCAACTGTACAAACGGCCGAGAATTTCTGCCCGTGTAAGCACACGGTTATGTCCTCGGGTGAGCAGAAAATATATTTTTTTAGTGAGAAGGAATTTCGGAAATACGCGCTTTATCAGGTAATCGAAAAAATATGCCACACGGCTTACCAGGGGAGGGTATTTTGCCAGGATACGTTGCTTACGCATGTTCTTGGTTTCGGCACATCCGATAAAAACGCCCAGGTGGTCGAGTTTGCTGTTGATGGCTTCAAAAAACTTGTTTATACGACGCAAATCATTTACCCGCATCAGGTTTACCAATGCTTTGCTGCGCTCCTGTACATTAACATTAATGTTAAATACTGTAGTGGTGGACGCAATATGAATGTTACGATTTCCCAGGTTCACGTGATTGGAAATGAACTGGTAAGCTTCTTCCCCAGCTTCTGATATAATCTGTTCCTTAATCTGGTGCCAGTAATCAATGTTCAGGTTCAGGTCCTCTGCCGGCTGTGGATACACTCTGCGTATGGTTTGCTGCAATACTTCCGTCATAACACTCCTT
>JBEPYD010000052.1:0-13019 GCA_041641575.1 Bacteroidales bacterium | reverse complement strand
TCAATAATAGCTGCTACTGCTCCTGAAGCGACGATGACATTTATCATGATTGTGAATGATTCATCTTATCATCATATTCGCCGTTTCAAAAGAACCTTCATACCTGATGAACTGTTTACGTTCGTATTTTTAACTAAAAGTGTTTGTTTTATTAATAACAGCAACCATGTATTGCCCGTTAATGCGCCTTGTGTGCCTTCCTATTGCGGGTACAAAAGTAGTAGATAATTGTTAAAAAACCACAGGGTTATGCTAATTTATTATTAAATCTGGATTATTGGTTTAAAGTTGTAAGTGCTACAGCAGCAAGATGAGGGGGAGAAAAGCCGCAGAATAGCCGAAACAAACCATACAACACCCCGTCATCATGAGCGCAGCGTAATGATCTGTTGGCAATGAAAAGCAACAAGGTAGCATGGGAAGTAAGTAGTAGCAGACAGATCGCCACGTCGTTCCTCCTCGCGATGACTCGCTTTCCTCGCTCTTCCGGATTTGCAATCCGGAAGTCTTTCGTCCATGGATTTGTTATCCATACCACATCGTATCTCCTTCCGCCTGCCCGCACCCCTCTAACTCCCCTAAAGAGGGAGAACCTCCAACGCGCGACTGATGGTGTTGTTGTTATGATGACAAACGTTCTAGAAAACAATTAACCAGAAAGTATTCCGGGACTAGAAAGGATCGCCACAAGTGGAAAACACTTGCGGAAGGATGCGAGGGAAACCCTAAACCCTAAACCATAAAACTTAATCTAAAAACACATTTTACAAACTTACGGCAAGATACGGGGGAAAATGGGTGCTATCAAAAAGCAACGAACCTTCTTGTTAAACATCCCATAAAAAACAGGCACAATTTTATTCCCTTTACCTCCTATAAGATCCTAAAGAAATTAGCTATTCATCAATGTTATTAATCCACTTGCCAATAAACAAAGGTTATTTGCAACCCTGACAAGAAAATTGCGTAATGTCGTGTTAGTTACTTATATCTGATCTAATAAATTAAATATATACCTTTCTACCTTTTGCTAAAAATCAAAAAATGAAATACCTAAACAACCTGATTTTATTTATCTTCTTCGTTTCTAATCTCATGGCCCAAAATGCCGGTCCGGCCGGTATAGGGACTACAGATGGTGCTTCTTCCCTGCAGCTCTGGTTAAATGCAGGTGCAATATCTGCATCTGATGGCGCTAATGTAGCCTCCTGGAATGACATTTCCGGCTATAACCACCATCTTTCACAGGGAAATACTACCTATCAGCCTGTGTATCGCAGCAGCGGAATAAATGGATTGCCCGGTCTTGAATTTTCCGGCTACGATGGTTCTTCAGGTGAATTCATGGAAGATGGTGATGCCGAAAACTATCTTAATAACAGCAATGGCATTACGGTAGTTTCAATCATAAAATCAGATCTTACAAATACAGACGCAGGATTTCTCAGTACTGAACTTCCGGACGGTTCTGATGACCTGTTGGGGATTCGCTACGATGCCAACGGAAGCACTGGCGGAGGTACAAATGTTATTAAAATAGGTGTTAGCAGCACAGGGGGCGATATGCAAAACGAATCCGGTAATAATACACAGTCCCTGCTCCCCCAAATGCTGATTGCAGGTTGGACATCAGGATCAGGTATTTCTTTATTTATCAACGGATCAGAAGACATCCCTACCAGCGCCTCTTCCACGCGCAGCGGAATGATGAACAATACCAACAGACTGGTAATAGGCAAAGGCCCGAAAGATCAGAACAACAATGAAGGATGGGATGGTTTAATCTCTGAAATACTCATTTACAACCAACAACTGAATGCTGCCCAACGCACCATTCTGGAAAATTATTATGGCTTAAAATATAATCTGTCCATAGGCAATGATGTATTCAGCGAAAGCGCTTACCTCACAGATATCACAGGCATAGGTACTGTGGATGGAACAGTTGCACATACATCGTCTGAAGGCAATGGTGGAGGCATACTCCTCAGGGAGTATAACAGCACCCTGGATGAACCCAATGAATTTATTTTCGCGGCGCATGAAGGTATTCCAGCTTCAGAAGTTACCTCCGACCTGCCGGCGTTAACACTACCCGATGCCCTTACCGGCCGAAGCAGCCGTGTATGGTATATCGACCGCACGGAAGGAACTAGTTCAGAGGTATCTCTGGGATTTAACCTTTCAGAAACAGGACTTTCCACAGGTACTGACCACCAGATTTACTACCTTCTCTACCGCAGCGGGACTTCCGGAAACTTTTCCCTGGTGCCCGGTGCCGTTGGTATAGCTTCTAATGGTACAGTATGGGTAAATGTCACCGATGCCAACCTGCAGGATGGATATTACACCCTTGCCCGCAGCAACCAAACCGGCCGCACATGGTATTCCTATAACAGCGGCAGCTGGGACAACTGGCAAACCTGGTCGCTCGAAGCAGGGGGCGCCGACATTGTGAACCCCAATAACCTTACGCCCACAACTTCACCCACAGCCTCAGTAGATAAGGTTGTTATTTTATCTCCCTATAAGGTTACTCTCACAGCCAATGGCAAATCAAATGCAGCGCTCGAAGTGCGCAGCGGAGAATTAGATTTTGGAACCACTACTGGTCATAAATTTGATAAAATAAGCGGCACCGGTACTATTTTACTCCAGGGTGACAACTTCCCTTCCGGTGATGCATCCCAATTTGTTGCTTCCGCTGGCGGTACTGTTGAGTTTTACGGAACCTCCCGTTCTCTGGCCCTCAACCGCACCTATAACCATATTGTGGTAAAAATGAATAGCGCTGCCGACGTGCTTACCTTACTGTCCGATTATACCCTAAACGGAAACCTGACGATAGAACGAGGCAACCTGCGGATCAATGATGATACCCAAACCAACGTGCTTACCCTCGATATTGCAGGGGACCTTACCGTAGAACCTGGTACATTTATGAGTGTTGGCATAGGAAACACGGCCAGCGGTTATTCCATTCAGAACGGCCCTATGCCATCTACCGGCAATTATCATGGCATCTTTCACCAGGTACGCATTGGCGGAAACATGACAAACGAAGGAAATGTAAGGTTTACCAATCTAAATGCGCCGGTATATAATGAATTTACAGCTACCGGGGCGGCCACAGTTACTTTCTATGGTAGTTCCAATGCATTGGTCAGCATGGACAATACAACTGACTTCTACAATCTCATTGTGGATAAAGGAGCCGATCAGACTTTTGTGCTTGAAATCAACACGCCCGACCCTGCCAACTTTGCCCTCTACGGGCCCAACAGTGCCGGACGCGACGACAGCAACCCCTTTACAAACATTAATCCCGAAGTACGTAAGGCTTTATGGATACGCAACGGAACCCTGAAGCTTACAGGCTATGTTACCATGCCCAGCCTTACAGAAGGCAACCAACAGGGAGGCCATGGCGATTTTCCCATCCCGGCAAACGGACGCCTTTGGTTGGCCTCACCAGGGGTAAAGGTGTATACTTCTGCCCTTACCACAGCTTCCGGACTTATTCCGGGAACCACAGGCATAAGTAATTCCAGCGGCCATAAGGCTCTTTCTGTGCTGGGAACACTACAGGTGGATGCAGGATACCTCAGCACCCGCAACAGCGCCGGTATTATATTATGGGCCAGCGCCACCGCTAATGTTGCGCTCAACGGAGGTATTACAGATGTTGCTACATTCCGGAATTCGAATACAGGCGATGGTATAACTTCTTTTATTATGACAGGAGGTTACCTGTTTGTCCGCGGGAACGAACAACCCACGGAAACCATCAGTCCCTATGGCACCAATATTTCTTTTACCGCGAATGCGGATGGTGGAGGCGAAATTTCCGGCAGCTATCCTGTATTCGGAATGGTAGATGCAAACAGCGTATTTCAGATGAGTGGCGGAACCATTTTTGTCAATGATGGTTCAGGCAACAATGGCTTCAATTCCAATGGCATTGCCATACTGGCAGATGATGCCAACCATAGTGTTACCGGCGGTACCATCCACGTTAAGGTTGATGGGAATACCAATTTTGATATCATCAGCAATGGAGAATTATATAACCTGATATTGACACGCCTCAATGGCAGCAATACGGTGCGGGTGTTTATGGGTAGTGAGCTAACGCTTAATGGTGACCTTACTGTAAATGCAAATACGGAATTGATAGCCCGCAGGGAATGGGGAAGTTTCAATGGTCCCTCATACAATTTGCAGGTAGCCAGGGCATTTACAATTAACAATGATGCGGATTACCGCCCCCGCGGCAATACAACAACGCTGCTTACCACATACACAACAGGATTAGCCATGCGAAATTCCAACCAGGAATTTTTCAACCTCACCATTAAGGAAAATCCGAATGTATCGTCAACACGAAAACAATTTACAGGTTCTAATGGTACCGTTACAGTGCATAATAATTTCCGAATGGAAAGTGGGCAGTTCAACTTTAGCAACAGCAATAAAGATCTTTTGGTAAAAGGTAATATATTTAATGCCGGTACCATCACCACCGATGCAGTTGCCGATACCGGGGCTGTTGTTCTTGCTAACCGCGGAATTGTAACAGCCATTAACCTCACAAATGCTGGCAGTCATACAAGTGTACCCGCTATTACCATCTCAGGAGGTGGTGGAACTGGCGCTACAGCCGTACCCGTATTTAGTGGTGTGCCCGCCGGCGGAAATGCCCTCCCCCTGGAAGGAATTATTGTAACCAACAGCGGAACAGGGTATACCTCAGCACCCACTATAACCATCAGCAGCGGCGGTGCATCAGCCACAGCTACGGTAAATTCTGGCCATGAGATTGACGGAGATGGCACCGGAATATTCGCCAACCTGGAAATCAATGAACCGCACCCGGCCAACGTGGCAGAAGAAATAACCACGCTGGAAGCAGATGTTACCGTTACCGGGATGCTCTCGCTTACCAAGGGTATCCTGGACCTTACCACCTACAGGTTAACACTGGAGGGGATACTATCGGGTGAAAACCAGAATGATTATTCCGAAACCAACCTGATACGTATGGAAGGTAACCATGCCGATGGCGGACTACGCCGCTACATTTCTGCAAACGGCACCTACCTTTACCCAATAGGCTCATACAATAGCACTGATGGTGCCAACCGATATACCTGGGCCAAAGCAACCATCTCAAATTTTAGTGACGACGGATACCTGGCCATCAACAATGTACCCAAAAAATTGCCCACACTTAGCGCTCCCTCTAACCCCAACGACGAAAAATACCTCGTGTATTACTGGCGTTTGAGGCACAACGACTTTACCTTACTGCCAAATGTTACCCACCAGTTCATGTCTTACCAGGACGATTACTCAGAAAATAACATTAATCCTTTTGAGCTGGGTAAAATTGTGAATATGGCACGCTATTCCGACAGTGACGATAACCTCGGTGACCTCGATCAGGATAACCCTTCCAATGATTTTCACCTGCTCGACTACAGCACAGTAAAAACCCTGGAAGAAGGCGAATTTACTGCCGGACATAAAAATCTTTTCCAGGGGAACATTGAGGTATTTTACTCGCGTGCCGGTTCCATTGACTGGGATAATGGACTCGACTGGCAAAATGGCAATAACTGGTCCTTTACACCGCATAATGCTACTTTTGATATCTCAACCCGCCCGCCTGCAGGTGATTATCCGGGACCAGGAGACATAGCTGTAATTGGTTACGGCGATAATGGAAACAGCTTTAACAATGGCGATGACGGTATACACGTAATGGGAACACGAAACAATACCATTGAAGTGGCAGAAATTCGGTTTAATGATACTGCCGGTATATGGGATCCCCGGCTGGTGATTGCCGAAAATGCTACTGTTACTGGGGGTATTATTACCGGAAATGGGACACTTTACATCAACATGACACCGGGAAATTACCCTGTAATTGAAAGTGACGTCAGCGATTTTGCAGGCAATACCAGCAGTACCTTCAACTTTAAAATGAACAGTGATGGTAATTATGAAATACCTGCCTATGCTGAGATTTATCCACGTGTCCGGTTCGAAGCCGGTTCAGGAGGTGGCATTCGTAACCGGATTGCATATTTTACCCAAGATATTGAAATAACCAGTGATCTACGTATCGACTGGGGCGCAGTATTTGAAGTACGCACAAATACTTCTGTTGCTGACGAAATACGTTTAGGAGATGGCAGCTCCTCCGGCCGCCTGCAATTTTCTGAAACCAATGCGGTAACAATTGAAGCCGGGGAACTCCGCCTCCGGAACGAGGGTAATAACAGTGTTTTGGTCTCAGGAAATAACAATCTTGAACACCGCATGATCATCAACGGAAGCATTACCCAAACCAATGGCACGATAGATCTGTTTACCAATAATACCGGCGGTAACAATGTTATCCTGGAGCTGGCATCTGCTACAAGCGATGACTCATTATTTGTAAGTGGAGGAAATGTACCCTCACTTTATAAGCTCGATGTAAACCTTGGAGCTTCCCAAAGCAACACCTTTACTGTGGAAAGTGAAATATCCATCGGGGGCCCTGCCGATGGCAACAGTACGGAGAAAGCACTGCTGCTGAGAAATGGCACTCTTATCCTTGACCATGCAGATATAGATATTACCCTCTCATCCGGAGGTGAAGATTTTTACATTCCTTCAGATGCAGGCCTATTTGTAAACCAGGGAATTGCCAGGGTAACTACTGCAGGGAGCAACGGTATTTTCCTCGACGGGCTCCTTGAAATTCGCGCCTCAGGTGCCAACCAGGGACAAGTGATCCTTGATGGTGGCCCCGGCAGCGATAACTACCTCATGTACTCTTCTTCAGGGAATGCAGAACTAATTGTAGCTGAAGGGAAACTCACCATAGGCTCACAGTTGCGCAGCACCACGCTGAACAAACAGGGAGTGCTGGACTTTACCATGACGAACAATGGTTCACTTTCTTCAACAACAGCACAAGTTCTTGTTGGATTACGCGGCGCTCCCGAAAATAGCAGGGGAGTATTTGAAATTATGAACCCCGGCAGCCGTTTCCGGATTTATAATGGTGAACTCATTATTATCCGCGGCCACGATACCCCCGGGGCCAGAGCCTCAGTTTACCTGGATCCGGAAACGGTAACCCTCAGCGACTGGGGATTCCTACAGTTTGGCGATCCGGTAAACAATCCTGCCGGCAGTACCCAAACGCTGAATTCTACTGCTGAACTGGGGCGTGTAAATATTGACGGTAATACATCTGTGCAGTTGCTAACCAATCATGCAACTATCAATGGCGACTTTACCATTGCAGCAGGTTCATCTTTTGATGGCAACAACCTTAATCTTACCCTTACAGATGATTTCTCCAATGCCGGCACTGAAAATCTGCACACCGACAGCCTGATTTTCAGCGGTAACGATCAAAATATCGACGGCAATTTCAGTACCCGTCACCTGGTGGTAAATCCCTCAACAGCCTTAACACTTACAGGAGCCACTTCCCAGGTAACGGCTACCGGAAACCTTTACCTTAACACCGGTATATTTCAGGATGGAGGGAAAACGATTCTGGTGCAGGGCAATGTTACCAACAATGCCGCACATGCTTCATCAGGCAGCGGCCGAATTAAAATGGCAGGAAGTACGCTTCAAACCCTTTCCGGTAACGGACAGCTGGGTAACTTTGAACTGGACAACACCAGCGGCCTGCGCATGCAGGGCAACCAAAGCCTCAACGGTAATCTTTACCTCACCAATGGAATATTTAACATTCAATACCACCAACTGGAGCTATCCACGACATCTGTCATCATTGGCAGCGGGTTCAATAGCACCAAAATGATTGCCAACGATGGAGCATTTGGCGACCTGGGATTGAAAAAGAACATCCCGGCAGGGGTTTATACATTTACCTATCCGGTGGGTATCATTTCAGGTTCGGATAACAAATATACGCCTGTTCATTTTAATATCACTGCCAATAGCAACAACGGATCCATTTCCGTGCATCCTGTTAATCAGGCACATATGACGGCTACCGGAACAGATGTACTGCAATACTACTGGAATATGCAAAGCACCGGGCTCAATGGTTTTGAAGGTACCGTGGCTATGCGCTATCTTGATAGCGATGTTACCGGCACCGAAGCCAATTACATATCAGCATGGCTTACCGGTGGCGATGCCTGGGCAAAATTCCCGGTTGAAACCGTTTTTGAAGCAGAAGACAGCATTGAATTCGGCTTTGTAGGCGAAGACAACATTTCTGGCGATTATACGGCTGGCATTGATGCCCACATTCCTGCCGATATCCCTGTATTTACAACCATTTCCAGTGGTAACTGGAGCGACCCGAATATATGGAAACGCAGCGATGGATTGCCCGTTTCTGCCGGTGGCCCCAATGGCTTTATCGTAGACATACAGGCGGGGCACACCGTAACCATGGACCGGTACCGCATCCTCAGCTACCGCACCACCCTTAACGGACGCCTACAGGTAGGCACCGAAGTGGGACACAACATGGGAACCATCACGGGTTCCGGAACTCTTGCCATGGTAGCCAACAAATTACCAGTGGGTATTTACACAAACTTTTTCTCCTGTTCCGGCGGTACCATAGAATATGGCGGCAACAGCGATTATACCATCTCCAACAGGTATCACACCTTCCGCAAAATGGTTATCACGGGAAGTGGAAACAAAACAATTCCCCCAATGGCTTCATCAACCTATCTGTATGTTTGTGATACACTGCTCATTGAAAATCCGGCAACGTTGGAATCTGAGTCTGCATTGTATCTGCGGGGCGATTTTATCAAGGAAAACGGCGCTACATATCTCAACGATTATAACACTCTTTTCCGTGGCATGCAAGATCAGACCCTTTCGGGAAATTTTACCGGCACCAATGCCATTGAAAAATTGTATATGTGGAATACCGGATACGATGTGATGAAGACCAACGGCGACCTGGAAGTGAGCAAGATTCTTACCCTTAACGGAGGTATTTTAAACATGAACGGCCTGAGCTTATCCAGCACATCTGCATCTTCCGGAGCTGTTATACCTTCAGCGGGTACAGCGCAAAGTTATGTACAAGGCTTATTTAGCAGGCGTTTGGGTTCGAGCACAGCAACGGTAAATTTTGCCACCGGTGGAAACAACCTCTGGAAACCACTGGCGCTTGTAACACCAAACACACCAGGCACAGCCGATTACTGGACGGTTGAATATTTCGATAACAATCCGGGTGCTGATGGCTACGACCCGGAGAGTTTTGATGATCCAACACTGACACAGGTGAGCCTTGTGGAATACTGGACCCTGAAAGGCCCATCCGGCGGTTCAGCAAAAATTCAACTTCCGCTGAAAGGCAGCAGCGATGTAGCGGCCATTTCTTCTAATCTGGACGACCTGCGTGTGGTGAAATGGAACAATGCCCTTGATAAATGGGAAATTGTGGGAGGCAGCAGCAACATTTCAGGCACCGTGGCCAATGGTTCCGTTACTACAGAAATTGCCATTACCATGGATGGTACTACCGGTATTTACACACTGGCAACCATTGAAACCGTTATTGTACCTACCGTACAGTTTGCAACAACAGCTGTGGAAGGCTGCCAGGGTAGCGCTGCCAGCCTTACCGTAACCCTTACCGGGGATGCATCGGCAACAACCTACACCTTTACGTTTGAAGACGATCTGGGCAACACCTTTACCGAAACGGTAAATCCCGCAGTAAATTCCTACACCTTTACCGTATCACCTGCAGCCACCCGCATCTATTCGCTTACCAGCATCGAAGATAACAATGCCATTGAGGGTATCGTTTATGGTTCGCATGCTGTGGTAACCGTATATCCCAATCCTCTGCCTTTCAACGTAAGTGGTACAGGCAGTTATTGTGCCAGCGAGGAGATAGCCGTAAGCCTGAGCAATTCCCAGACGGGTTACAATTATGAGCTGTTCCTTAATGGTATTACCACCAACCGTATCGCAGGCGGAACAGATGGATCGCCTGTTAGTTTTGGCAGCATTACCACCAGCGGTGCGTATACCATAGAAGCTTACAATTCTGCCAGCATCAGCTGCAGAACAAACATGACCGGCACGGCCAACATCACCATTGCCCCCGCGCCATCGGCAGTTCTTGCGTTGGCCAACCCTGCCGCTGATACCCTTTGTGAAGGAACCGTTTTCCAGCTTTCGCTTACCCTAAGCGGGACAGCTCCCTGGGATGTCACCTACACGGATGGCACTACAAACTGGACTGTGAGTGGCATAGGCAGTAGCCCACATGTGTTTGATGTTGATGAAGCACCGGTATGGATTGACCCGGGCACGCCACTTTCACCACGCCAAATGACCTACCAGGTGGTGGATGTAACCAGCGGCACGTGCACCACTACCCCTGCCGGCAGTGTAGATGTATGGATATTTAAACAACCCGAAACCGGCCCGGCGTATCATGTGCCAAATGAGTGGGAATAGCGCACAACAAAAGCACGAGAAACGAGCAAGAGGAGGTGCATAGCCCAAATAATCCGAAAATAAGCAGGTTGCCACGCATTGTCTGCCGCAACTTAGTGGAGGAGGAAGGGCGCAGCCCGTGGTAATCTGTTGGCAATGAAAAACATAATCAAATTAGTAATGGACGTAAGCAGTAGCAGACAGATCGCGACGCTTCGTTTCCGCCTTCCCGCACCTCCTCGCTCTTCCGGATTTGCAATCCGGAAGCTTTTATCCATGGATTTGTAATCCATACCACACCGTTCCTCCATCCGCCTGCCCGGCCCCTCTAACTCCTCCCGACAAATTCATTATCGGGACAAGCTCTAAAGAGGGAGAACCTCCTACGCGCGACTGATGGTGTTGCCGCCATCACGAGCGATGTCGAAAACAAGCTAACCAGAAGGTATTCCAGGGTTCGGATGGATCGCCACAAGTGGAAAACACTTGCGGCATGGAGTAAGCAGTAAGGAATAGCAAAAAGGGGAAAAAATTGGTAGTATCTTTTTAGCTTAATTTCTTCATTTATAAACTATTTGTTAGAATATGCATAAGCTCACTCAAATTGCAAACCCAAACTTTTTCAGCTATTGGAAATTTTTCTGAAACAGGTGCCACCACATAAGTAGACTTGGGCTTTACGTCTTCTATCGCTTTCCAAAAGCCTTTGTTTAATTTTGGTGCAGTTGAAGCCTTGCATTCAATGGCAATTACTTTGTCTCCTTTTTGAATGATTAAATCCAACTCGCTACCTGCGGCACTTCTATAAAATGCAAATTGACAATCCCGAAACGACGAACAAACGTTTTCAATAACCAATCCTTCCCAGGATGAACCCACAATGGGATGACCTAATAACGCGTTATAATCATCAACCTGCAATAGCCGGTGTAATAAACCGGAATCTCTTACATACACTTTAGGAGATTTAACCAATCTCTTTTTTGTATTTAATTCGTAAGGGGGTAAGGAGCGTAATATAAAAGTCTGCTCTAGTAAATCGAGATATCTTTTTATAGTTGGATGTGTTAATCCTAAAGCTTCACCCAGTTTTGATGCATTAAAGAGTTGTGCATGCGAATGAGCACTCATGATAAGCATTCGCATTAATTGTTGCGCAGGTATTTGAAATCCGAGTTGGGGAATATCCCTTTCTACATAAGTGCGCAAAAAGTTTTCGCGCCATAAATTACTTGCATCATCAGAATTGGCTAAATAACTGTCGGGATATGCTCCTCTAAGCCAATATTGATTGAAATCAAATTGCTTTCTTTGGTGTAGTTCGGAGATTAAAAATGGCGTTAGTTCTATGATTCCAATTCTGCCAGCCAATGATTCTGAACTTTTTTGAATAAGGTCTCTTGAAGCCGATCCTAAGAGTATAAAACGACCTTTATGCCTATGGGAATCTATTTCGCTGCGTAGCACAGAAAACAAATCAGGCATTAACTGAATTTCATCCAAACAGATTGTTTTATTTCTATTTGCCTGAAAGAATAAATCCGGTTCACTTAGTTTAGCAAGATCATTTCTGTTTTGTAAATCTAAATACACAAAATCAGTAAACCCATCAGCCACCATTTGAGCAAGGGTTGACTTTCCGCATTGCCGGGGGCCTAAAATAACTACAGCAGGAAACACTCCGAGATTAACTTTTAAAAAATCTTCTGCTTTGCGTGCAATTAACTCATGCATATTGTAAATGAGGATTTCAATTTACACAAAGATACAACAAATTCTTTCTAATCAACAAAATACATGTGAGTTAAGAATTAAGAGTAGGAAGAACAAAGTTGAAAGTTGAACCAAAAACCATAAGAAAAAAATTGATCGTTAAATGAATGTTAGTGGGTTACAAGGTTTTAGGGTTACCGGGTTACTGTGTTACCTGGTTACTGGGTTGTTCCGGGGTATGGTGGGATCGCCACAAGTGAAAAACACTTGCGGCAGGATGCAGGGTGCTTTACCCCTAAACTATAAACCTTAAACCATAAACTATATAATCCACAAACCCGATAACCTATAAACAATTTGTTGCTATCTTCGGCAGAAGCGTGTACCTCGCTCTTCCGGATTTGCAATCCGGAAGCTTTTAACCATGGATTTGTAATCCATACCCAAAGGTAATTTCCATGGTATTTTGATGGGTAATAAATAATCAATGGCCACGAGTGAAAAACACTTGCGGCAGGAGGTGGGGAGGGAAGCACTATGCTTTAGGGACAAACGCTAAGTAGTGTCTGCGCGAAAACCCCAATTTCTTCGTTATGCTTGTCAGAAAAATACTCTCTTTTACATAAGTAAACTGCGTTTTTTCTGACTTCGCAAGCCTCGAACTTGGACTTTTCTCATCAGACACATGAGTCTTCGCGCAAGTACTAAGTAGTATAATCTCTCTTTTCATTCAAAAATTCTGAGGGGCTCAATGCTTTTATATCGGAGTACTTATAATCTTTGATATTACGCGTTATGATAAAATCGATATCATTATTTTTTGAAGCTACGGATTGTAT
>JBEPYD010000051.1:0-14910 GCA_041641575.1 Bacteroidales bacterium | reverse complement strand
TATATTGTGGGAACCTGTCCGGTTTGTGCTCATGAAGGTGCTTATGGTGACCAGTGTGAAAAATGCGGAAGCTCACTTAACCCCACCGATCTTAAAAATCCCAAAAGCACACTCAGCGGCAAAACACCTGTGCTCAAGGAGACCAAACACTGGTACCTGCCCCTGGATAAATACCAGCCCTGGCTGGAGAAATGGTTGCTCGAAGGCAAAAAGGGACAGTGGAAACCCAATGTTTACGGTCAGTGCAGCTCATGGCTTCACGAAGGGCTCCAACCCCGTGCCATGACGCGCGACCTCGACTGGGGGGTAGATGTGCCCCTGCCGGATGCAGAAGGCAAAAAGCTTTACGTATGGCTTGATGCTCCTATCGGGTATATTTCATCAACCCGGCAGTGGGCAAAAGAGAATAACAGGGATTGGGAATTATACTGGAAAAAACAACCCAATGAGGAGGATAATGCCCGCCTCATTCATTTTATCGGTAAAGACAATATTGTATTTCACTGCATCATATTTCCAACCATTCTCAATGCATATGGCGATTATATTTTGCCAGAGAATGTGCCGGCCAATGAATTTCTGAACCTTGAAGGTGATAAACTTTCCACCTCGCGCAACCGGGCAGTCTGGTTGCATGAATATCTCGATGACTTTCCCGGCAAGGAGGATGTATTGCGTTATGTGCTTTGTGCAAACATGCCTGAAACAAAAGACAATGATTTTACCTGGAAAGACTTTCAGAACCGAAACAACAATGAGTTGGTGGCCATACTTGGTAATTTTGTAAACCGCACGCTGGTGCTTACCCATAAGTATTTCAAAAATGTAGTGCCTGAATATACCAATCCGCAAGCCATTGATGAGGAAACCCTTGACCAGGTAAAAATACTTCGTGAGGCTGTTCAAACCAACCTGGATGCATTCCGCTTTCGTGAAGCACTTAAAGAAATGATGAACCTGGCACGCCTGGGCAATAAATACCTCGCCGATATGGAACCCTGGAAGGTTATCAAGAGCGACGAAGAAAGGGTGAAAGCTATTTTATACGTGGCATTGCAGATTACTGGTAACCTGGCACTTCTGATGAAACCATTCCTGCCACATAAATCTGCACAATTGCAGGAGTTTATCAATTTAAAGGTTTCTGACTGGGATTTAATTGGTAAAAAAGACATTTTACCCTCCGGACACACGCTGGGCAAATCAGGATTGTTGTTTGATAAAATCGAAGATGCTCCCATAGAAGCACAAGTAGAAAAGTTGAAGGCAGCCTCTAAAGCCGCGGCCACCAAACAAGAGCCACAAGTTGCGCCAGCGGGTGAGGAAATTACATTTGAGGATTTCACAAAAATGGATATCCGCACAGCTACCATTCTTGAAGCTGAAAAAGTTCCCAAAACTGACAAACTGCTAAAGCTTAAAGTGGATACAGGGCTTGACCAACGCACAGTAGTTTCAGGCATTGCTGAGTATTACAAACCTGAGGATATTATTGGTCAGCAGGTATGTATCCTTGTTAACCTGGCCCCACGCAAGCTTAGGGGCATCCTTTCGCAGGGTATGATACTCATGGCATCAGAACCCGATGGCAGGCTTACTTTTGTAAGCCCAAAGCAGGCTGTGATAAATGGGGCTGAGGTGCGGTAGGTTTTTTAAACCTGCAGGTCTTAAACTGGTTTACTCGTTTCTTATTGATTGATAAGCGGAAACAGCACTAAGGTTGAAATCGATCATATTTTAAGCCTTTACAGCTTTCTCAATAAATGCAATTGTTTGAGGCAAAAGTATTTTTACCGTTTCTTCATCATAATCGTAGAAATTATTATAGTCGCCTTTATTTCTTTTTTCAAAAAGATCTGTAAAATGTTTTGCTAAATTTTTATCAAATAAATTAGTCTTTACAAAATTCTGCCCGAACAAGTATCTTACTCCGGAATGCTTTTGTGCACTTAATCCTCTTTTCATAAGCAGTGCTCCCACTGCGTAGAAGCATGCATAATACATACGGTTGATGGCTGTATTCCAAAGATTGTAATTTATTAGTATATCAATTTCTGAAAGTGTTTCCTTTGCTCTCTTAATTCTGTAATCGATGTAATCTTCCCTTTTGTAATCAGTCATAGTAATTCCCCTTCTTTCATAACATTTTCATGGAAAGGTGTGATTTTATATTTGTTATACCATTCTTTCTCCGTATATACCGTAGGGCTAATCATTTCACCCGTTTCAAACTCAAGATCGAATAGGGGATAGGTTATGGATTCCTCAATTTCCGGGGTGATAGCATCTACATTATTTAATAATATCAATAAATCCCAGTCGGAATGTCGATGAGCTTGCCCTTTTACCCGCGAACCATAGAGATATACTTTTGCTGTAGGAAACCTACTGGTGATTATATGCTTGATTTCTTTTAATATGTTTACTGAAGATGGCATATATCAAAATTACACAAAATGTATCACAAAATAAGTTGCAAAAGAAAAATTATTGATACCAAAATATTCATGAGGGATGCTATTTCTAAGAAAATGCATATCCTTCCATGGTATTTTTCAATCTTTCTATCAAGAGTCTGGAAGGTTTTTGGAGGCCTCTTCTCTGATGATTTCAAAATTTCTAATTATTACATCTACTTATATCTTTTTAAAAGTACCAAAGTCCATCTCGTCAAAATCAGATGCTATTCGTGCTCTTGGGAAAGAATATTATAGGGTATAACATTGGTGGCTCACCAAAAGCACAAGAAGGCCTCAGTAAAAGAGTTAAGGAAGCTTCAAAAAGGGTAAAGTCCGGAAATTATCTTACCCAGGAAGATATTGAAAAAGAGGTTGAAAATTGGTTAAGAAAAAGATACTTCTAATACATTGGGACAAGATGGCCAAAGCGCATCCTGATGATATTAACGAAGTAGATTGCCCAAGACTAAGAAAGTGCTGCCCGCTATGTCAAAAAAGAACTAATTAAACTTGCAGGTAATTTAAATGACTTTCCAGAAAAGTATTCCAGAGTAGAATACTAAAGCGATGAACCTGAGGGCTTCCGGCCCTTATTAAAATGGAGCTATAAAATTATTTATGAAGATTAAGAATGAATGCTTGATAATAGCGGATATATTCCAGAGCAGTCAAGATGCAAAGAAAATAAAAAGAATTAAGAGAAAAAAACGCAAGGTCTGTTTAAGTCCTACTCTTCCTTCAATAGTAACCTCTGCAATTTCTGACAAAATGTTATGCTAACCCTATCCTCAATCTGTCAATGTAAGGGTTTATCTAATTTACTGATACCTATGACCGTCTAAAAACTCCTGCACATACATACGCACCCCTTCTTCCAGCGCAGTAAATGGAGTTTGGTAGCCAATGTTACGTAATTTGTCCATTTCAGCACAGGTGTAATACTGGTATTTGTCGCGAATGTCTTCCGGCGTGTCTATAAAATCAATATTTTCGGGTTTGTCCATGGCTTTGAAGGTGGCTTTTACCAAGTCGGCAAACGTACGCGCTTTTCCTGTACCCAGGTTATAAAGCCCGTTGTTTTTCCGGTGATGCATCAGGAACATGAGCACATCGGTAAGGTCATTCACGAATATAAAGTCACGCTGCTGCTCTCCATCTTTGAAATCAGGATGATGCGACCGGAAGAGCTTCATCTTATCCGTTTTTTGTATTTGGTTATAGGCATGGAAAATAACAGAGGCCATGCGGCCTTTGTGGTATTCATTGGGCCCGTAAACATTGAAAAATTTAAGTCCGGTCCAGAAATAGGGTTGTTTTTTCTGCTGTAAAGCCCATTTGTCAAATTCATTTTTAGAAACTCCGTAGGGGTTGAGGGGCTTCAGCTCATAAGGCAGGTCATGATTATCGGAGTAACCCAGTTCGCCCATGCCATAGGTGGCTGCCGACGATGCGTACACCAGTGGCAGTCCATAGGCAATGCACTTCTTCCAAACGTTTTTGGAATAGTTAATGTTTAGCTCATCAAATACGGCCATGTTAAATTCTGTAGTATCCGTGCGTGCTCCAATGTGAAAAATAAACTGCACAAAGGTGTGATTTTTATCGAGCCAGGTAAAAAAATCGTTGCGGTGCACTTTTTCGCTGTAGGTCTTGCCTGCCAGGTTCTTTTCCTTTTCAGGATGCGAAAAATCATCTACCAGCACAATATCTTTAAAATTGTCTTTATTCAGTCTTGCTAAAAGATTGCTGCCAATAAAACCTGCAGCGCCTGTTACTACTATCATTTTTAGTTGCTTTTATAAGAATATTTCATGGTCAATGGAAGGAAAAAAACCATATTCAATGCCTTTCTCAAAAAGGTAAGTAATGGCTTTCCGTCCTTCGTTCTTAAGTTCAATGGAATACTGATTTACATATAAATCGATGTGCTTTTTAATCACGGTTTCGTCAAGTTCCTGGGAATGCTTCTTCGTGAATTCCAGAGATGCTTCGGGGTGGGCAAAAGCAAATTTTATGCTCTCGCGTAAAGCCGATTGCACCTGCAGTTTTACCTGCTTTTCAAGTTTTCGTTTTATTACAATGCCTCCTAAAGGCACGGGCAGCTTTGTTTTCTCTTCCCAGATTTCACCTACATCTGATATTTTCCGCAATCCTTTTTTCATATAGGTAAAACGCGTTTCGTGTATGATTAGTCCGGCATCGGCCTCGCCTGAGAGCACTACCTCTTCAATATCAGAGAAAAGGTAAGGTTTTTTATTTTTCGCATCCGGATAAAACAGGCTAAACAGCAGATTTGCGGTGGTTTTCTCCCCCGGAATGGCAATTCTTAAATCATTTATTTCATCCGGATATATTTTGTGCTTGCTTACCAGCAGAGGACCATTGTTCCTACCCAGGGCGCTACCGGAATCCATTAGTTCATAGTTTTCCGCTATAGCGGGATAATTGGCAAAACTGATTTTGGTAATATCAGCCTCTCCATTAAGTGCTTGCTGGTTAAGTTCTTCAATATCGCCCAGGTGCATGGTAAAATTAAGTCCATGTGTATTTACCCTTTTTTGCAAAAGGGCTTCAAACATAAATGTGTCGTTTGGACAGGGTGAAAAACTAAGGTTTAATTTCAAGATGTTACAGTTTTTATTTTGCAAAAATACGATTTAAATCCTCAAAAATATTCTGCAGGATTTGATTCATATTTTTTAAAGCCAGGGGAATGTTCCAGTTGTTTAAATTTCTTGGTTCTACCATATTTGAAATGCTGCGCAATTCAAAAAATGGAATGCCTTCTTTAAGGCAGACAAAAAAAACAGCAGCACCTTCCATGGTTTCTATTTCCGGATTGTATTTCCGGCGCATGGCTTCAATGCTTTTTGCATTGCCATGGGCTGTGTTCGAAGTTATCGACCGTACTTTTGGTAATGCATTCAATGGCGGCAAATTAAAACTGTTGCTGTTGTGCAGCACTCCTTCTTTGTAAGGAAATATGTCTCCATCTTCCAGGCCGGCTTCAAAAAGAGTGAGAAATCTGTCTTTATCCTCTATGCCGGTATCGGCAAATTGCTCTTCAACTACCTGCACCACAGTACCGGGCCGGATGTCAGGATGGTAACTTCCGGCGATACCCGCATCAATTATAAGGGAATACTTTTTTGCTGCAATTTGTCGGGTAAGGTAATAAGTTGTAAGGGTGGTGCCAACACCTGTAACTAATATATCAACCTTAACTTTTCCAATCATCACCCGTTTTCCTGATGAACTATTGCGCAGAGATTTTCCAGTTGCAATCTCTAAACCCTCAGCTTCTTTTTTTGATGCAATAACCAGTAACACATTCATTACAAGAAAATTTTCAAACTTTTAATCAGGCTTATTTGTTTGTTACGAAAGTATAATATTCTACACAGTAAAAAAAGCAAAAATGATGTATATCACGCGACGTGAAAGATTTAACGCTGCCCACCGGCTATACAGGCCCGACTGGGATGATGATAAAAACCTTGAAGTATTCGGGAAATGCTCCAATCCGAACTGGCATGGCCATAATTATATTTTATGGGTAACTGTAAAAGGCAAAATGAATGATGAAACTGGTTATTTAATAGACCTTAAGCAGCTATCAAATCTAATACGTGAAAAAGTTATAGAAAAGCTGGACCACAAAAACATAAATCTTGAAGTGGATTTCATGAATCAAAGAATTGCTTCCACAGAAAATATCGCCATTGCAATATGGGAGCAGCTTGAACAGGGTATAAAAATGCTTGGCTGTGAATTGCATTGTGTTAAACTTATGGAGACGGAGAATAACTACGTTGAATACTTCGGCGAATAATATCCGCCCGGTCATTCTCCTACATTTTTTTAACTTTGCTGCAAATTTTAATGCAAAAAGTTGAGTGAAAAATGAAATCCTCCTGCTGAAAAACAGCCGAAAAGTAGCATTCATTAAACATGAGGATTCGGAATTGTAGATATATTCTTCATGTTTATTTCCGCTGAAAAACAAATGTTTAAATAATTTTTTATTCGAATGAAAATAGCAAATTACGGTCTTGGCGAAGATGATGAAATGGGATATCAGAAAGTTGAATATTTTAATGATGAAGCTACAGCCAGGCTTAAAGCACATTATAAAGACATTATTGCAACCATCGACGATGAGCCAGAACGTGAAGGATTGATCAATACGCCTGAGCGAGTGGCAAAATCAATGCAGTTTCTTACCCAGGGTTATAAACTTGAACCTTCGGAACTTCTTAAATCTGCAATGTTTAAGGAGGAATACAGCCAGATGGTGCTGGTAAAAGATATTGAAATATACTCACTGTGTGAACACCATATGCTGCCTTTTTTGGCAGGGCTCATGTAGCTTATATTCCCAATGGCTATATTACCGGGTTGAGCAAAATAGCAAGGGTTGTTGAAGCATTTTCCCGTCGGCTGCAGGTGCAGGAAAGGCTTACCATGCAAATTCGCGACTGTATTCAGGAGACCCTGGAACCACTCGGCGTAGCTGTTGTTATTGAAGCCAAGCATTTATGTATGATTATGCGGGGCGTTCAAAAGCAAAATTCCGTGACTACCACATCTGCATTTACAGGTGCCTTTCTTAAAAGTGTTGCAACCCGCGAGGAGTTTACCCATTTAATAGGAACAAAGTTGCATTAGCGCTCAATCTTTCACTTGTGTTTCTTTTTTTATGGCAGAACAATTCGTAATTTCGTAGAAGAATTGGTGAACCTTTAGATATTTGATGCAATAAGGTTGCCAGGTGCGCAAACTGATAAATAATAAACCCATGGCCAAGCCTCTTTATAAAAATATTCCAAATCTGTTTACTTCACTAAATTTACTTGCCGGATGTATTGCCATTGTTATGGCGCTGGAAAGTTATCTGCTATCCGCTGCTTTTTTGATTATGCTGGCTGCTGTATTTGACTTTTTTGATGGTGCGCTGGCCCGGGCATTAAAGGCATACTCCGCCATAGGGAAAAATCTTGACTCACTTGCTGATGTGGTAAGTTTTGGCGTAGCACCAGGGGTGTTGGTGTACAACCTGCTTCTGATGTCTTTAACAAAAAACGACTATACTTTTAGCCTCGAATCAGCTGATATTGGTGAGAAAATTTTGTTGTTTTCCGGCTTCCTGGTTACCATTTTCTCTGCTTACCGCCTGGCCCGATTTAACGTGGAACAATCTGGAGATAATCATTTTACCGGGTTGCCCACTCCGGCTGCAGCCATTTTCTATGCTTCGCTAACTTACATCTTGCTTAACGGAAAATCTCCTTTTCTTTATGAACTACTGCTGCAAACCTGGGTACAGATAATACTGGTGTTGTTTATTTCTTTTATGCTCGTTTCCAGACTTCCCATGTTTTCACTAAAATTTGAAAACTATGCATTTAATGAGAATCAGCTTCGTTATCTCCTGATTACTGTTTCTGTAATTCTGCTATTCTTTTTTGGTTTTGAAGCCCTGGCAGGAATTATTTTGCTATATATCCTGATATCTTTCAGTGTTCACCTTTTTGGTGCAGGAAAGAAAAAGGGTTAATTGTGTATATGCAGGGTTTGTCCGGCATTTGAAAGTGTAGCGCCATATTGCTTTAATGGCAAGCGGGCTTTGCTTCCTGATGTGGGTACTGCACCGGCACTCACAATAAAAGAGGAACTACAGCAGGGACAAGTAGCAACCGTTTCAAATTCTTCAAGTGTTATTTTACAGTTTTCATCCAGGGGTTGATATGTACAAGTGCCATCGTAGGCGAAAAACTGTGGATTTCCATAAATATCATTCATATCGCGGTACAGGATGATGCCATTCACGCCCAAATCATCACGGGGAATGTAGGCTGCAATTCCCTGACCCCAATTAGCCAAATCGGTAGAAACCTGCAGGTAAATATTTACGTAGGCATAGGGTACCACTTCATATTTCTCTCTTTCGCAAGCAACTGAAGTGAACAACAGAAGGAAAAAAGACAGCGCAATATTACGGCGCAGATGTACGAAATTCGATAGCATAACCGTTTTTATTTACATTAAAAAATGCCTGAGTTTTTTTATACCCTAAACCTTTATGGTTTTACAAAAGATTAATTAATTTTGATTATCAGGCACTATTTTAAAATAGTAAACGATAAAAGTATGAAATTAATATTACGAAGACTATCTTTGTTTTTTGTTTTTATTGTTATTGGCTCCGCAACTATGGTGGCGCAGCCCCGTGCAGTGAAGAAGGCAGAGCGAAAACAGGAGCGGATTGAGCGGAAAGAGGAACGGGCTGCAAACAGGGCTATACGTAAAGGTAAGAAGAGGCATCTTGAAATACAGTCTGATGATGTACGAAAACGGATAAAGAAAAATAAGAAAATGTCATCACGGTACGGCCGTGAGCCTTTTTATAAAAGATGGTTTAAGAGAAAAAAACCCAAAAGAAGATAACCCGCCATGGATGAGTTTTTAGATAGTTTTTTGTACATTCTCATAAGTATTGTTGTGTTGGTAGTGAGTGCAATACGAGGAGGTAAGAAGCAAAAAGAAGCCCGTAAAAATATTCCCAGTGTAAAAGGCTATGATCCTATGGAAGATGAGGAGGAAGCCCACGATGAATTTGATTTTCGCAGTTTGTTTGAAGATGTGGAAGAAAAACCGGAAACGGCGCCACCTCCTGTAAGAAAAATGGATCATACGGCCTCCATGCCTAAAGAATATGCCCAAAAAGAATTTTTAGAAGGGGAATCGGAATTAACTGAGAGCTATGTTGGAGAACCTGTCCCTGAAAAAGAAAAGCAGGATTCCAATGCCGTTTTCTCAAAAGAGGTGGAAGCATCTTTTGCTGACCCTAACCAAATACGCGATGAAATAGCAGAAGGAAGCATTGTAGGGGAAGGAGAAGATAAAAGGCAGAAACAAAAAATTGCATTTGATGGACGTCAGGCAATCATATATTCTGAGATTTTAAATCGTAAATATACTTGAAGATAATTTTATTTTATTTTATCTTTGCATATATAAACCTTGTATTTAGGCTGTTACAATTTGATGAACAGCTGAATTAACCTAAGGATAAGCATATTAGTTTACACACGAAATAAAGGGTTTCGGGAGATCGGAATTCTTTTTTTCTTTATATTAGTTTAAATAATTGGAGGATTGGAACATGTCAAAAGTTGCTTATGTTACACCTGAAGGAATGAAGCGCCTGAAAGCAGAGCTTGAACAACTTACTAAAGTTGAACGGCCTGCTGTTTCGCAACAGATAGCTGAAGCACGTGAAAAAGGTGATTTAAGTGAGAATGCCGAATATGATGCAGCCAAAGAAGCCCAGGGAATGCTGGAAATGAAGATAGCAAGGCTTGAAGAAACCATTGCTAAATCCCGTATTCTGGATGACTCCCGCATCGACACCTCAAAAGTGCAGATATTGAACAAGGTGAAAATTAAGAACACAAAGAACAATGCTACCATGGAGTATTATATTGTATCTGAAAGTGAAGCCAACATTAAGCAAGGTAAGCTTTCCGTGGATACACCCATAGCTAAAGCACTGCTGGGTAAAAAAGTAGGCGAAGTTGTGGAAGTAGAGGTTCCGTCAGGTAAGGTATCTTTTGAAATTGTTGAAATATCCGTATAACTATGGCATCTATCTTTACCAAAATCGTAAAAGGAGAAATTCCTTCGCATAAAATTGCCGAAGATGATAACTACCTGGCTTTTTTAGATATTAATCCATTGGCCAAAGGACATACCCTGGTTATTCCCAAGCAGGAAATTGATTATATTTTTGATCTTGAAGATGAGTTGCTCGCCAATATGATGCCCTTTGCCAAAAGGGTGGCCAAAGCCATTGACAAAGTTATGGAGTGCAAAAGAGTGGGTATTGCCGTGCTGGGCCTTGAAGTGCCGCATGCCCATGTGCACCTTATTCCGATTAACAATTTGGGTGATATCAATTTTGCAAATCCCAAACTTGAAGTTTCAAACGAGGAGCTGGCTAAAATCGCTTCAGAAATAAGAGGGGCACTCTGAAAACTATGACCTCAGCTTTCCTGGATTTTTTGATATAAATTCGTTCCATCCTTTATACCCTTTTTGAATATCAGGAGAATTACGCTTGTAAAAATGACACATAGCTGTAGCAAGGCCATCCGTGGCATCGTGCATTTCATTAAGCTTTCCTGTTTGTAATATTTTTTCGATAAAAAGAGCTACCTGTTCTTTTGAGGCGGCTCCCTGTCCGGTAACAGCAATTTTTATCTTACGCGGGGCATATTCATACACCGGAAGCGAGCGGTAGGCAGCAGCTGCAATCGCCACACCCTGTGCACGTCCAAGCTTGAGCATTGACTGCACATTTTTTCCGTAAAAAGGAGCCTCTATAGCAAGCTCATCAACTCCAAATTCATCAATCAGATTTAAGGTGCGGTTAAATATTTTTTGCAGGCGCACATAATGATCGTCAATAGCAGAAAGCTTTAACACACCCATGGTAAGCAGGTTTGCTTTTTTATTTTCTATAGTAATCAGTCCGTACCCCATTATCCTGGTGCCGGGGTCAATGCCTAATATATTTACTGTTTTTTTTTCTGCCACGGAAACGATTATTCGTAAAATGAGCTTGATATAATTTTACACAAAGCTAACCATTACCACTTGTAAACAGCGATTTTCTTTCTAAAAATTATCCGAAAAAGGATCCCGATTGCGTATTGAACTTTAATACGATCTCACGATATATATAGAATACAATCTTAGGAAATCACTAAAAAACTTTTTAGTAGGCGCCAATTTCAAATTCAAGTCCTTCCCTTTTGGGATAACCGGGTTGTTCCACAGCGCTTTTAACCGGTACAGAATTCTCCTGTACAATGGATAAGGCTTGTTTTAAACCTGCTTCATTTCTGTCAGGAAAATCCCGGGTTAAGTCATCTGTTGCAGGATAATCCACGGGTATGCCATCAAAATAATCGCCTTCGCCATTGCTGTTTACCAGTTGAAAACATACAGGAACGAATATCATGTTATAATCTTTAAACATTTCTTCAAATCCATACATGCCTACCGGTTTGCCGTGTGTTTTATCCCCCACAACCATAACCTCCATATGCGGTTCTAAACCATTAATCAATACCTCGCTTGCTGATGCTGAATTTTTTGAGGTAATAAATATCACCCGGTCAACATCAAGTGCTTCAGGCAGGTTGTCGAAACGATTTGCAGCATCAAGCTCTGATGCAATTTTGCTGTTGTGGGCAAAGCGATAATATATTTTGTCATTGCCTTTTTCACCCACAATCATGCTACCCAAATGTTGGGCTACATTAAGGTCTCCACCACCATTATAGCGTAAATCTACAATAAGATCACTAATGCCTACTTCTTTAAACAAGGCAAAGGCGCTGTTAATTTCCTTTATCGACGGATGGATAAAGCTGTTGTAAACCATATGGCCGACAACTTTTGAGCCCAGGTCAATGGTGTCAGCATGCAACACAGAGTTGGTAGTAATAATTTTTTTCTGCACGGTAAATTGCTTTGTGTCTCCTTCAGGGGTTTTAAATTCAAGGGTAACAGAAATGCCTTCCTCATTTGGTCCTAACAATTCATTTACATTTGTTTGCCCGGGAATAATGATAGAGCCATTTACTTTATTTAGCACCCAGCCGCGTTTAACCCCTTTTTCTTTAAGCGGGGAATCATCAAATACATACATTATCCTTACCGTGTTATCTGTATGGAAACCAAAACCCACACCTAAACCAGCATACTGCCCTGAATTATACCATTGCTGATGTGTTGTATAATTTGCAATATATGACCATTTATCAAGTTCTTTGTATCGTAAATCATCTAGTAAAGCAACTGGGTCATCGTAATTATCAGCATTTACGACAGGTACTTTATCATTCCACAAATAATAGTCATTCATGATAGAATTAATTGCCTTAATTGGTTTTTCAAGGCTGGTGCCATTTCTTCGGTTTTCCGGATCATCCTTGGTACAGCTGCTGAAAATAATTGCTGCAAAGATCATCGAAAGGAATATGTGTTTTGTCTTGAAATAATATATTTTGCGCATTTTTATATGTATTTAGTAGTGCTTAAACCTGTATTCTATAATTCCATTCTTTTATTCGGTTTTTTTGATAAACGGATTTTCTGAAAAAATATTCCCAGAATAATCAGAAAAATTCCGGTAATGGTGGTGTAGTAAATCTGTTCTCCTAAAATCAAATGGATGAATATTAATGATATAAAAGGAGAAAGATATATGAGTTGGCTTATAATATCAGTTTTTGAAGCAAATCGCAAAGCATTCAGCCACAGAATAAAACTGAAGCCCATTTCAAATGCTCCTACATAGGCGGCTGGCAAAAAGGCTGTCCATGAAAAATGTACTTCAACTTCCGTTATCAGCAAAAATATTGCCAGGTATAAAAGAGAAAAGGCAAAATTCCAGAAGAGCTTAATTTCAGGAGCCCGTTTATCCCGAACATTGAACAACCAAAAGAGTGACCATATAATGCTGCTGAAAAGGGCCAGGCCTACTCCGAGAGGCTCTTCTATTTTCAGAGCAAAAGGCATGCCCTGAGAACTTATAAAATACACACCAGCAAAACTTATCAGCAGTGCAGCAATACTTTGCAATGAAATTTTTTGCCCCAAAATGGGGATGGAAAGAAAAACCAGCACAATGGGCCACACCATATTCAGGGGTTGTGCCACCTGGGCCGGCAGGCGGGAATACGCTTCAAACAGCACCAGATAGTAAAGGAAAGGATTCAGGAAACCCAACAAGGCAGAAGAGAAAACCTCAGTTGGTGAGAAGCTGAAGAGCTGCCTGTGTTTACCGGTAACGAATAAAATACATAACAAAATAATCAGAGAAACAATAACGGCATAAAGGAGCAGCTCAAAAGGTGATTGAAACTGCAGCGCAATTTTAAATGCTGTGGCTACGGTAGACCAGAAAAAAACCGTTAATCCGGCAAATAGATATGCCTTTCTATCATTGGTTTGGCTCTGCTTCATCCTCTTCTTCTTTAGGAGGGAGGTATTCATTGCGAAGGGCATCAAGTGATTCGCCTAGTTTAATATAGGAGGCTATTTCATCCTCAATGTTCATAAACAATGTATTTACCCTTTCTTCCAAATCTGTCAGGAGGTTTTCTTCCGCCGCAAGCGCATCATAAAATGCTTTCTTTTCAATTTCATTTTTGCCCAGCTGCTGCTTAAGATCATTAATATATTCCTCCGTTACAAAAGTTTCTGACTGCAGTTTATTTATGGCAATAATGCCGGTATCCACCACCATTAGAATATCCTTATATTGCTGGTGTACTGCACTTACAGGATAACGACGCAGCCTGCTTTCATCTATTCGGTTAAACAGCATTGAATCATTCGCAATCTGGCTGTGCATATCAAGAATATACTGAAACCTGCTGGGATTCATTTGTCCGGAAATCTCTTCCACTTTTACCAACAGGCTGTCGGCTGCGTTCATCTCATCGGCAAAATCAGCAGCATTATTGCGGCACGAAGCCAATGATAAAAGCATTAAAAGAAATATGAAAACACGCATCGTGAACTTTTTATTTTATTGATCCAGGGTTAATGAAATACTTAGCACTTCAATTGTAAAAAAACTAAATAATTGAACATTTTGCGTTCATTTAACATTGTTGAGGCTAAAAATACTTCATTTAAATTGTATTATGAAATTTAATCAGACCTGATTGTTCTACGAAATATTTGCTGTTTGGTTTATTGCCCAATCAGGTGGTAAAAAAGGAATGGTGCTATGGTAAAACTGAATAGCCAGCACCAAAAGCAGGTATATGGTAAAAAATATCGATGCAAATAATTTTTTTCTTGTATGCAAAAAATAATATGAAAAATTATATGCCATGGGTACTGATGCTGTTATAATGAGCTCAAAAGAGGCTGAGGGCAGCACAAAAGAAATGAACAGGATAATGAGAAATGTACCCAAAAGGAACCAGTGGGTTTTCCGTGCATGTATTTTCATTTTTACTATTGAAAATGCCACCTTTCTCCCGGAAATGAGCATTAAAAAAAGTGTAAGTACAATAAAAAACAGGTATGCAGGACGGGGGAGGAAACCGATGCGGATATCCACAATGTTTTCAGCCAGGAGATTCATCTTTTGCACCACATCCTGCTGGGTAATGTAGTAATAGGAAACAACAAAAATATAGGGTAGCAGCAATCCGATAAATGTATAGATCCATTCCCGAAAACGAAAAGACCGAAAGATTACCAGTCCCAGCCACACGATAAGCATAAAAAAGATGCTGTTGGCGTAAAATAGGCTGCTTAGAGAAACAAAAAATGCTGCATCAAAATAATTGTATGCCAGTCCCTCTTTTCGGAACGAGGCCAGTATGCGATCGATGGCAAAAAGCAGCAACAAAGTGGAAAA
>JBEPYD010000050.1:0-14942 GCA_041641575.1 Bacteroidales bacterium | reverse complement strand
TGGAAGAAACTCTGGCTCTCTGCCGCTTTTCCAGATTTAAATCTGGAAGTTAATAGATTGAGGATTTATAATTCGCAATCTGAAATATGGATTACAAATCCATAACTATTACTTTCGGATTGCAAATCCGAAAGAGCTGGTTTTATCAAGTTAAATGCCAGACTCAAGCTTTTGGATTGCAAATTCGAAAGAGCTGACACCTTCTATGAGTAAAAATAATAGTACCTCAATGCATGTTATTTGATCTCATTCTAAATATGGTCATTGCTGTAACCTCTCCAAAATAAAATAGTTACATTAGTAGCCTGTTGTCGGTAATGCACATGCTAGCTTCAAGCGCTGTTGTTGAACTAACAGCAAACTGTTTAATGAAAGAGAGTTATAACACACATCCATGCGAAAGAGTAAAAGAAAGTTTCCGGTTTATGTCCTGTTCACGGGCGTTTTACTAGGAGTTTTAGTGGTTTTAATGGCCAATAAAGGGGCCAAAGTTACCTCTACCAATGAATTTTGTAATGCTTGCCATGTCCATCCTCACGTAACCATTTCATGGAAACAATCCACACATTATAACAATACCCATGGATATGTAACAGATTGTGTAGATTGTCATTTACCCCCCGATGGCTGGCCGTATTACAGGGAAAAAATTAAAACAGGTGCAAGGGATGTTTATGGCACTCTTTTTAAAGATACTGAAGCCATAAACTGGGATGAACGCTCACAGTTGGAGCATGCACTAAAATATACATACGAAGAGTCCTGCATCAACTGTCACCGCACCTTATTCCCCAAAGGCCTGTCAGCGGAAGGTGAAAAAGCCCATTTACACTATTCCAATAACCAGGAGGAGGTGCGCTGCCTGAACTGTCATTTAGGTGTGGGGCATTATGACAAAGACCTTGTGCATGCCAAAAATGTATCCTTTGGCGATGCCGAGCAGGACACAGATACAATTTATGCAGAAGCAACTGTAGTAGATACTTTTAAAAGCTTTACCGAATATATTCCCGGTACAGGTCTTAGTTTTGAAATGGCAGCCGTTCCAGGTGGTACATTTATCCTGGGAAGTCCAGAAGATGAATTTAGCAGGGAAAGGGATGAAGGACCGCAGGTGGAAGTAAAGCTAACTTCCTTCTTTATGAGTAAAATAGAAGTACCGTGGGAACAATACCTTGCTTTTTTCAATGAAACATCAGGTGCAGGGCGCTCAACAGATGCACAGGGAGATGCCGGCCCGGAAGTGGATGGCATTACAGGTCCCACCCCACCCTGGGGAGCACCGGATCAGGGTTGGGGCAAAGGCAAACGTCCGGCCATTACCATGACACATCATGCAGCAACAGTTTTCTGCGAATGGCTCTCGCAAAAAACAGGCAAAACATACCGCTTGCCTACCGAGGCTGAATGGGAATATGCAGCCCGCGGCGGCACCCGCGGCCCCTACTTTTTTGATGCAGATCCGGAAAAAATCAATAACAGCAGTTTCTTTGGTAATTTATTTGGGAAGGACAGCAGCATCATCGATAGGTATGTGATTTACAAAGAGAGCAGCAATGCCAGAACAGCTTTACCAGGTGCTGTTGAACCAAACCCATTCGGACTATTGCATATGCTGGGGAATGTGGCTGAATTTTGCCAGGATTACTATGATGCTGACATATATGAATCGTATGCACCCTCGGTGCAAAACCCTACCGGCCCGGCTACCGGTGAGGAGTATGTGGTGAGAGGGGGCTCATTTAAAAGCAGTCCTGAAGATGTACGCTGTGCCAATCGTGACCATACCAAAACAAAAGCATGGCTTAAAACGGATCCACAAATTCCCAAAAGTAAATGGTGGTATTCCGATGTAAATACGGTAGGCTTCAGGGTTGTTTGCGAAATGCCGGAAGAATTGTAATTTATACAGATTTATACGATAAAATAACAGATAATTTAACACTAAAAACTATGAAAGAAGATAAATCCTCCTCCCGACGCAGGTTTTTAACCAACGCTGCCATCGGGGCTGTTGGAATTGCCGGAGCAAGCCATTTGCTTTCTTCATGCAGCGGAGAAAATGAAAGCAGGGAACTCGATTTGCCTACCCTGCTCGATGAGGCACCTGATGGAGAACCCTTAAAAGCCGGTGTCATCGGCTGTGGAGGCAGGGGTACAGGCGCTGCCCTTAATTTTATAAATGCCGGCCCAAACCTGCAGATAGTTGCTTTGGCAGATGTATTCCAGGACAGGATAGATGCCTGCCGCCAGCGTTTAAAAGAACAAGCCGGCATTGAAATTTCTGACGAAAAATGCTACCTGGGTTTTGATGCTTTTCAAAAAGTAATGGAGGAAGATGTTGATGTCATCATTTTGGCTACTCCCCCTTATTTTCGCCCCGGGCATTTTAAAGCCTCGGTAGATGCCAACAAACATGTATTTATGGAAAAGCCGGTAGCTGTTGACCCGGTTGGAATCCGCAGTGTCATTGCTTCCGCAAGACGTGCAGAAAATCTGGGCCTTACAGTTGTAACGGGCACGCAGCGCCGTCATAGCCGCGACTATGTGGCCACTTATCAGAAAATTGCCGGTGAAAATGCCATTGGAAAAATAGTAGCCGCAAATGCTTACTGGAACCAGGCAAAGTTATGGCACCGTGAGCGAAAAGAAGATTGGGATGATATGGAATTCATGATTCGTGACTGGGTAAACTGGAGCTGGCTTTCCGGAGACCATATTGTGGAACAGCATGTTCATAATATTGATGTGGTAAATTGGTTTACCGGTAAATTTCCTGTTAGTGCAGTTAGTTTTGGCGCACGTCACCGGCGACCTACCGGGGATCAATACGACATGTTCAGCACTGATTTTGTGTATGACGACCAGGCACATATGCACAGCATGTGCCGGCAAATTAACGAATGCTCCAACAATGTATCTGAACACGTGCAGGGAACCAAAGGCTATTCCAACTGCCGCAATACCATTTATGATATGGATGGGAATGTGATGTGGGAATATGCCTACCCCACCAATGAAAGCGGAGAGGCTACCAGCAAAGTAAAAATAAGCCCTTATGATCAGGAACATATTGATATGGTAACTGCCATCCGAACAGGTAAACCCATAAATGAAGCAGAAGCTAACGCCAATTCTACCTTAACGGGTATCATGGGCAGAATCTCAGCTTATACCGGAAAAGAAGTTACCTGGGATGAAATGGCACAATCAGATTTGAAATTGGGACCCGATGAAATCAAATTCGGCGCTGTAAAGAAAGTGTTTACAGTACCTGTACCCGGGGCACCACCAGCATAAAAAAAGGGGAGTTAATCCCCTTTTTATAACTTTTTTTCTATTGTTGAAATTTAGCCACCTTCAACTGTGCGTTTCCTACGTCTGAAATATAAATTGCCACAGAGGTGGTATTCCCATCATTTACCTGTGTAAACTGCACCCCATAGGGGCGATGCAATCTTGAACTGGTTCCAATGCCATTTTCATTGCCGGGCATATCATAAAATCCTACCACTTCTGAAACAAAATAGAAGTTTTCATATTTATCAATTCGCCGGATAACATGGTTGTTAAAATCGGCAAAATATATAGATCCGTTATTGCCAAGGGTTATTCCCGCAGGGCCTTGTGGTGGCATATTGGCAGCCACACCTTGTCCGGGTGATATAAGCGTAACTACTTCCGCAGTATTTACATCAACCTGCCGGATGGCATCATAGCCCCAATCCGTAAAATAAAGGATTTCTTCCTGTGAATCATAAGCCAGACCAGCTGGATTATTCAAAGATGCCTGTTCACCAATTCCATCCTGTATAAAAAAAGAGAAAAGGCCTCCTGCAAGAGTCGACACCATTCTTTGTGCTGTATCAGCAGTGAGTGTAATCATACGGATTTTGTTGTTGGAAGCATCAGCCACATAGAGCCGGCTATTGGGTATATCAAGTGCAAGTGCAGCAGGATTATTAAACTGAGCTTCGCTCAACGCTTTACCATCGGTATTACCAATGGTTCCTCCCGCATATACTGACAACGCACCGGATGAAGAAAGATGCATAATCCGATGATTTGCCATATCAGCGATATAAACATTTCCATTAGGGTCTGCAACGGCATGCCGGGGTTGATTAAGGCTTTCTTCAGAACCTACAATAGTACTTATCTGACCCTGATATGTAATTTTATATATCTCATTATTTCCTGCGTCAGCAATATAAATATTGGAATATAGGTCTGCTGAAATTCCCCTGGGCTCAACAAGCTCAGTTGGAAACGAAACGTCCTGCAAAACTGCTATCTGCTCGTCGCAGGCAACACCTGTCCATCCTTCTTCGCAAATGCAATTACATCCATCATAGGTAACAATGTATCCATTTTCACATGGGATATCACAATCAGCAGTATCCGGCACTGGAGTGCTGCAGTCAGGTCCTGTCCAGCCCTCCGGACAATCACACTCGCAGGTGGCATCATTGAAGGTACCGCCATTCTCGCAGGGTATTTCCTCACATGAACTGCACATAATATCATCAACAGAAACATATACAGATTGATCTCCTTCCTTATCAAGAATGAGTGAATCTCCTTCAAATGAATAATCATAAAGATCAATATCAGCGGGTGGTGTTAAAAAAAATGCTTCACCAACTGAAACTCTATCCGGAGGCCCTACAGACAACCAAAAGTTACGATACATAGCGTTTAAATTCTTTTTCGTAAAGAAGTAAACATCGGAATTACGTTCACTTATCTTATTACAATTATCATCATATGAAATTCTAATTATCCTGTCCCCGGCATATTCACCATCATCATTTTGCACCCCTTCTGTTGTAAAAATGAGGTAAGACATGTTCTCTGGGCTTACGCCATTCTCATTAATCAGCAACCAATTAGTACCTGTTAAATTATTGATTATCGCTGGCTGGGTTTCAGGTGCGTATTCCGGTAAAGGTATAATCTCACATGCGTTGAAAAACAAACCAAGAATTATGAATAAAACAAAATTATTTTTCATTGTCAAAAAAGATTGAAAGGTTTATACCTGTATTCCATAATTTGAAATCATCTGCCCTATCATCAGCAAGCATACCCTGTAATGGAATGTTTGCAAAAACTCCTATACCAAAACGGGTGTGAATATGATAATTAAAACAGATTATTCCATTCCATTGTAGCGCGTTGAACTCATCATACCTGCCTTTAGTTATATATGAATGAGCTTCTCCAGCACTTGATTCAAGGTTGTTTTTATCCGTATTCCCAAAATAAATGCCGGGTAAAATTCCAGCACCTATTTCAAGAGACTGCTTATTAAGCTTATATTTAATTAATACAGGAATACCTATGTAATGAAAGTTATGGTTGTAGCTGGCCTGATCAATAAATTGTTCTACTACCGTATCATAATAGCTGTTGGGTAGATAATTGATTTCAGTTGTTTTTGCCCTTAATAGCTGATATTCCAGGCCTGCCGAAATGGATATTTTTTGATTCAAACCATAGTCTGCAAATCCGCCCACAGAAAAAGAAACTGCAGGTTTCATTAAGTCATTTGTAGCTGGTGCACGAAAATCTTCGCTTGTATAATGCATGAACGAAAAGCCGGGTTTCAGGTTAAGGCCATATCTTAATTCAGATTCCTGAGCCAGTAAATCTAAAGATGCAAACAAAATGAGGATATAAAATGTCAGGTATCGTATTTTCATATCATTAGTTTTTTTTTTGAACAGAGGTTTACAATTTTGCAACATGATTAATCAAGAACAGACGCTTTCAAGGTTACATCATAATATAAAGTGAGGTTAAACGTAACCGGTGCATCAGAAAACACACCTTCAAGATAAAGTTTAATGGCATCATTATTCAGGAGAATATTTTCTGCGTCTTCAATGCTTCCCTCTTCTATTGGAAAATCGTGTTTTTCTCCGTCTGCAACATTTGGAATAAGTAGATCTTCAAATACGGTAAGAGGTGTTGCTTCCGCACTTTCAGGAGCACTGAATGCAATGCTTCCGGTAAATGTAATGTTTCCGGCTCCGGCATAACCCGTAATTGTATAATATACTTCATTAATGGTATAGTCTTTTATATTGTCAATGTAGTCCTTGACATCGGGGTCATCTGCAACGGAAATGGTTTTCATCTCAGCATAGGATAAATTATCTGTTTCATTTATGTTAATACTAAATGTTTGGGACAATTCGGTGTCAATCTCAGTTGAAAGGGCATCCTCAAAAAGTTCACAACCTGCTAACGATAATAAAAGTAGTGACATTATAAGGGCTATATTATTCATGATTTATACAATTGGTTTAATTTATTTACTCTAAATACAAATATCAGCAATAGCTAAGGGTTATTTATACCCGTAATCAGGTAAATTTTTTATACCTGAAATCAGGTATAAATAGTGTGGGAAGGGATTAAATAAACTTAAAGATGACTAAAATGCGATCAGGGCATATCTTCCAGGTTGTTTCTTATGGCAAAACGGACAAGGCCTGCAATGTTTTTCACCTTTAATTTTAAGAATATATTTTTACGATGGGTTTCTATAGTGAGCGGACTGAGGTTTAGTTCACGAGCTATTTCGTTTGTGGTATTTTCCTGACAGATTAGTGAGATAATCTGCCTTTCGCGCTTAGTGAGTGGAAAATTTTTATTTGTTTTCGTTGATGGATTTTTAAGGCTTTCCATCATAGTTTGCATCACGGCATCACTAAAGTAGGTTCCCCCGGCTGCAATTTTTTCAATTGCTCCGGTAAGCTCCTGTTTGCCCGCATTTTTTAAAATATATCCGGAAACACCAAATTCCATCAATTTTCTCACAAATCCGGCTTCGTTGTGCATGGTGAGCGCAAGCACTTTTATCTTAGGGTATCTACTTCTGATTATTTTCGTCGCTTCCAGTCCCGACATATCTTCCATCTGTAAATCCGTCACCACAACATGGGGCTGCACTTCTTCAAGTAATTGCAGCAATCCCTTCCCTGACTGTGCTGTACCAAGAATTTCTATTTTTCGATTTCGTTGAAGCATAGTGACAAGGCCATCCAGAAACATCTGATGATCATCCGCCAAAACTATGCGTATGGGTTTATCCACTATACCGGAATATTAAGTGTTACCGATGTTCCCCTTCCGGGATAAGAATCCATCTGCATATCTCCCTTTACCTGCTCAATTTGCGCTTTCAGATTTCTCAAGCCAAATCCATCAGTATTTTTGCTTTGAACATCAAATCCACTTCCATCATCTTCTATAATGATATTTACTAACTGTGGATGCTTTGTAAGCTGTAAGGAGAGATTTTGCGGTTGGCCATGTTTTAATGCATTTTGCACCAGTTCCTGACACATGCGGTATATTTTTACTTCTACATCTGCGGGTAAGCGCTCGCCCATGCCAAACGATTCAAATGTAGCCTTTACTGATGAATTAACATCAATATTCCGCATCAAATCCCTGAGGCTTTCAACCAGGCCTAGTTTTAGCAAAACCCCGGGTATTAAACCATGTGAAATTCGGCGCACTTCCGCAGCAGTTTCATCCAGCACACTTAATAAATTCCGGGTTTTTCGTGCAGTAAAATTGCCAGCTATGTTTTCCATCTGGATTTTAAGTCCTGCAAGAGAACTGCCGATGCTATCATGTAGTGCAGCGGCTATACGTTTGCGTTCCTCCTCCTGGGTAGTGGCTATGGTATTGATCAGGGCAAGTTGCTGCTTATTTTTAAGCCGCTGCATATAAAGCAAAAAGGAAAGTAAGGTGATAACAACCAATGCTGCAAAGCCAATAATGAGTATTTGCACCACGAGGTTGCGCCGTTTTAGTGTCTGCTCCTGAATAAAATTTTGCCGGGACAACAGTAATATCTCATTTTCTTTTTTCTCTGACTCGTAACGGATCTTTAATCTTTCAATTTCCTTGAGATGCTCATCGGTAATTGTGCTGTCCTTCCATTTTTCGAACTCCTGCCGCGCCGTAAAGGCCTCATCATAATCCCCAGACATCGCATGAAAGTCAGACAAAACACGGTAATATTCCCGAAAATATTCGTGCGATCCGTATTCCTGCACCATCGGCAGGACCTGATCGAGGTAATTAAAACCCAGACTCAGGGACTGTTGCGACGCTTCTACATGGGCTAATTGTAAAAGGGCAGAAACTTTGCCCCCGATATTGTTAATGCTGTCGCTGATGTCATAATACTTTTTATAGTAATAACCTGCAGAATCATACCTGCCGGTTTCTTCGAAAATAGCGGCCAAATTAGAATAGTTAAGTGCCTCCTGGTTTTTGAGATTTAATTGTTTATGAATTGCCAATGATTGCCTAATAACTGCCCGGGCGCTATCGGGATTTTGCATTCTCCTGTAAACAATCCCCAGATTCCCCAGCACATGAGCCATTCCTCCTGTAAGCTGACTCTCCCGGGCAATTTGCAATGCCTGCTGGTAATACTTTAATGCCTGTTGGTAGTTTCCCAGTTTAATAAAAATATTACCCAGGTTGTTATACCCCCTGGCCAGACCCATAGAGTCCTGAAATTCTTCGGCAATACGCACGGCCTGAAAATGGGCCTCAGCTCCTTTTTCATAATCTGCAAGCTGATAGTAATACTGTCCTAAATTTGTATAAGTTGACGATAGCAGTCGTTCAGATGAAAGCTGGCTGCGAAGGGAGAGCCCCTTGTTTAAAACAGGCAGCACTTGCACAAGGTCGCCCTGAATAAGATACATCCTCGACTTTGTATTTAAAGCCCGTATCAACATGTTATAATCCTGAACGCTTTCGGCCAAAGAAATAGCACTGTCAATGAGCAGCCTCGCCTGATTCGTATCCGCATAGACGGCCTTCATGTGTTTTTTAATAAGCTCAGCTACGGCAGCCGAATCAGTGAGAGGCTGGTCTTCATTTGCCAATGATACAGGAATTGTAAGCGTCAGCAAAAAAATGCCAAGATAAACAGGAAGCTTATTTAATTTCTTTATCTGCAAAAAATGATATTATGGTTTGATTTAGATATTATAACATAAAGCGCATTAAAAAGTTGATAAATTAGTTTAAACAGTGCATTTAAGTCTATCATAATTCTCTAAGAAACATCTACTTTGCAATAAGCCTGAACCAATGCTGCATCCCCTTCTTTACCTGACTTGCATTGCTATGCTGCAGGCCATGGATACCGCTGAAATTTTAGGCGAAAAAGTATCTATTTTTGAATTCAGTAATCAGAAGATAATAAGATGAATGATAAATAGTGAAAAAGCCTAAAAGATTATATAGTTTGGTAGAAATCTTATTAATTGGTTTTACATGCAAACAGATTTGGTGAAGCATTTCCATAAAAAGAAATGTTCGAATTGACATCTCATAGAATAACAGCAGAAGTATCTGCAGCGGCCAATATTACTGAAAGATAAAAAACGACATGCATATTGGTTGATAATATTTAAACTTTTTACTCAATTTTTACAAATCTGAAAGTTTGCCCGGTATTCATTTCTAAAAGATAGACACCTTTACTTAACTGACTCACATCAATTTGATATAATCCTTCATCATAGCTGGGTATAAGATCTGTTTTCAATATATTGCCCATAATATCAGATATCACAATATCAATTGCTTCCTGTTCAGATTTACTAGTTCTTATATAAATTCTATTCATTACAGGATTGGGAAATACTGCATACTGTTCACCATTTACTAGTTCATCAATATGGGTTCCGGTATTTTGAATTATCTCAAAACTATTTACTGCAACTGCCTCCATAAAAACAGCATTTCCCTGTTGAAATGCCTGGATTTCAACGGTCCCTTCATCTCCGGTTAGTGTAACCAGATCACCTTCCAAAGTTGCCGGACCGGATAGAATGCTAAATACCACCTGTAAACCGGAGCTTGTTGTTGCAGAAACTGTAAAGGGTGGATCGTCAGTAAATTTATCTGCTATTTCAGGAAAATTGATTGTTTGCTCAATCTTTAAAACTTCAAACGATTGATTTATCGGATTTGCTTCATCATAGGATTCATCACCTGGCTGAGTTGCCTCTACGGTTACTTTTCCTGAAACACCTGTTAATGTGATGGTTGAACCATCAATGGTTGCAGGCCCTGAAACTATCTGAAATTGAACTGGCAGTCCTGAGCTGGCAGTTGCAACAACTTCAAATGGTGGATCATTGGCAATTCGATCATCAATCTCAGGAAAATCAATTGTTTGAACAATTTTAGTAACCTTAAAGCTCTGGGTTTCTGTTGGGGCAGGGGCAAAATCACTGTTACCCTCCTGATTTGCTTCTACTGTAACAGTTCCCAATTCACCAGTAAGTGTAATGGTTGAACCGTCAATAGTTGCCGGTCCTGAAACAATACCAAAAGTAACAGGTAGTCCTGAAGATGCACTGGCACTAACATCAAAGGGTTCGGCAGTCACCAACTTATCCTCTATGGGGTCAAAAGTAATCGTTTGAGGTTCCTGATTAACAAAAGTCCACCCACTCACATTTCCAAGATTTGTTGAGTTAAAAGCGAAAAAATCTGCACCACCGGTAGCTTCATTATCTTGTATTTGTATATATTCACCATTGACAACACCTTCTGTTTGGTTAAATACTCCTGTTTCACCTTCCAGAACAGCTCCGATTGAGATAGGTAGTTCTTCAGTTCCCGAGGCGATTAACTGATTTACAGAGATAATCTTCCCACCTTGAATATTCAGTGTTTTTCCAGCTTCAATTGTCAAAGTATCTATACTATAGTTACCAAAAATGCTTCCATTATCCTGGAAGTCACCAAGAACAAATGATACATTTCCAAGGTTGTAAACACTATTGGATAAAACGGTGGTCAGACTCATTCTGCTGCTTATCTCGAGTAAAGCCTCCCCAGCGTTAAAAAATAAACTGTCAGAGGGATTACCTTCCCAATCAATTCTTCTGGCAAACACGTGGGATGTGCCCAGTTCCACTTCTTTTTTTTGTTCTGTACTGAAACTCCACTCAAAATCAATATGAATTGCCTGGTTATTCGAATGAAAAGTACCACTGGATTGACTGAGTTCTCTCACAACCAGACTGTCCTGAACAGTCCACTCACCAGCACCTTCAAAAAAGAATGAAGCACTGGTGCCGGGTTTATTTCCATTTCCTGTAAAAATGGTTTCTGTTTCATTGGAGAAAAAGTAATAATTGAAAACATTGATATCCATATCCGGGGCCATTATCAGCGATCCATAAATATTCAGCGTTTTCTGAACACCTCTCAATCCTGGATTAAATAATCCCCCCGTCCAATCCATATCATGACAATTGGCCTGATCTCCATCAATTGTAACCACCTGAAACTCTTCCGAGAATGAGTTTTCATCAAAATAAACATTATCTAAAACACCCGGAACCCTGCTATGAAATTCACTACCTCCTGAGGATGTTGCCCAGTGAGTAGCATAATCGCTCCAGTTACCTCCATTACCCACCCAGTAATAATCCAAAGGTATTATTTCAGTAATATTCCATCCTGTATTATTCCCATTATCGATGCTTTCTGAAGCATTGAAGGTAGCTCCACCTGTAGCATTGATATCCTGCAGAATCAAAAATGCACCATCCACGGTGCCGGAAGAAAGAGATAAAGTTGCCTGCATTCCTGCCTGTGTGGATCCCAGATTGATAGGCCCGTCAGGGGTTCCATTCAGTAAAATCTCCTGATTAATAGTTTGTGTTTTATCAAATTCAAGAGATGCATCTGTGCCAGGCAAAATCTCAAAAAACTCAAATGAATTTGCGCCATAAATTGTACTTGAGCCGGTCATAGTTACTTTATGATAGGCATTGTCTCCCCCTTCAAAATCTCTGCTAACTATTATATTTGAAGTACCCGGATTTATTGTTGCACCTTCAGTATTTGCATTAAAATCACGTACCACCATTTCTGAGCTTCCCAAATTAAAAACCACACCGGCATCAAATATGAAGAATGAAAATACAACTTCCAGGTTGTAATTGTTTGTGTGGAATGTTGCATTGTCCGAAATGTATAAGTTGCCAACACGTAAATCATCGTTTATAAACCACTCACCTGAATCAAAAATATTGAGGTTTTGAACAGATACATTTGCAAAAGTCAGATCATTGCCTGTTAAGTCACCGTAAAGCCTGAGTATTCGGATACTTCCAATCATATCCTCACTAAACTCCATTGGCCCGTAAACATTTAACGGACTGCCAAAAGGAACGAAAAAGTTGGGTTGATTCGTAACCGCTGAAAAGTCAATCGATCTGCAAAAAGCTTCTGTGTCAACATTTATTACTTGCCCGGTAATTGTAAAAGAATTTTCATCGAAAATAACATCATCTAAGGCTGTTGGTGGTTGGGTGTGAAAGGTTCCTCCACCGGATGTGGTTGCCCAATGATTTTCATAATCAGACCAGTCTCCCGCGTCTCCTACCCAATAATACTCGGCAGCGTAGCTTTGGATTGAAAAAATTAAAAAAGAAATAGCAAGTAAAGAAAAGATGCAATGATGTTTCATGTCGATAAATTTAATCCTATAAGATTAAACTTAAACAATCACTTAAAAATATTGTTTAAAACGTTTGTATTAAATAAATCCAGGATTTTTACTTAAATCTGCCTGTTTCTATAGATAATTAGAAAAATAAAAAGTGAATGTATATGCAGATAGATGGCATATCTGAAAAACCTGGGCAATGGTTTTAGGAAAGCTCATCACTTGTTATACCTGGCAATGCATTTATCAGAAGCCTAAAAGTGCTCTGTCCTATTTACAGTAATCACACGGGTATCCTCTTTATTGAAATCCTATCCCGCATTTCCCAGCCAAAATCTATTTAGTCGAAAGTAAAATATGACCAATTGAGAGTCTTAAAACATCGCAAAAGGTTCTGTTAAAGATTTTTAATTGCCTTCCTGTTTTTTGTTTTATTTTATATCCACCTGCCGGTAGGCTTCAATCAGGGCTTTTTCACCCTCTTCTCCCGGCTGAGCATTACCATGCTCCATGCCCAGTATACCACTAAAATCCTTTTTATGTATGTGGGCAAAAATATTGGTATAATTTATCTCTCCTGTTGTGGGTTCTTTACGTCCGGGATTATCCCCAATCTGAAAATAACCAATTTCATCCCACGCCAGATCAATATTTGGAATAATATTTCCTTCCTGAATTTGTTGGTGGTAAATATCGAAAAGAATTTTGCATGATGGGCTGTTTACCGCGCGGCAGATCTGATATGCTTGTGGAATTTCTGTTAAGAATAACCCCGGATGGTTCCGAAAGTTTAAAGGCTCCAGTACCATTACAAGGTTGTGCTTTTCAAGAATATCTGAGGCACGACGTAATGCTTCCACTACATTTGCAGTTTGATACCCCATTTGCATGCGTAAATCCACATGACCGGGAACTACCGTCATCCAACGGGCATTTACCCTTTTAGCCACTTCTACAGATTCTTCAATTTCCTTCAAAAATTCGTCACGTTTTTCCTTGTCGCCACCCGCCAGGTTAGGCTCATTCCAGTAAATGGTATGTGCAACAAAAACCCCCATCTCCATATCATTTTCCATCAGGGCATTCGCTATCTTCTCTTGCATTTCAATGGTTCTTCCCTTCATACCATTATCCTCCCAGGCATGAAATCCGGTGTCGGCAGCAAATTTTATCTGATCAATCAAATCTTCACCCGCGTGATGCTTAAACATCCCAAAATGTGGTGCAAAGTTCATGGTGAAGCGTTCACCTTCAGCAGAATTTAAATTTTCACCATTATTTATTGCAAAGGCAGTTGCACCACCACCCACAATTCCAGCAGTTCCGGTAAGCGCAGCGTTTTTAAGGAAAGTCCGGCGTTCCATATTTATTTTATTTAAAGGTTTCGTCTAAAGATAGGAAAGATTTTTAAAAACCAAAGGGTCAGAACCCAAAGAATAAAAGAGATCATCACCCGGATGACCTCTTTTTAGCATAATTTCAGAACTTACAGGCTCCATCCCTCCCGATAAGTGTGACGGATATATTCCTGAGCTGCTTCTTTTGCATTGAATTTGGTATATTCATTATCAAATTTCGGATGACCATCAGTAATGGTGAAATTTTTGGCTTTAAGCACATTTAGCTCATCATTATCGCTGATGTTGGTAAATTCCATTTTGTTGCCATCCCATTCCAGTTTACGCTTCAGATCCTGTAAGCGAACAGCTACTGTTCCCATTACCACTGTTTCGTTAAAAGGACCGGCATAATCAAAACTTGAAGCTGGCTGCACCCGGTTTTCCGGACTTTCCTTACAGGCCCGAACCCAGTCGCCCACATGGCCATTATCAATACGGCGCATAACTTTGGGTGGTTCATAGTTATCCACACCTAATAAATACGGATCGCGCGCATAAGTACCACAAACGAGCTTGCCTTTTGAGCCTACAAAGAGTGTTCCTCCACCCCAATCGCCCATCATTTTGCCGTCTTCAAGTTCCGCAGGCCTGTTGGGTCGCCAGCCTCCGTCATACCATGTAAGTTTAACAGGAGGCATAGCCACTTTTGGCAGGTTGTCGCGTTTGGGAAAATAATAGGCAACTGATTCGGCCACTGGAGCACTCTCCGTATTGAAATCGGTAGAACTGCCTTCCACTGCCACCGGATATTTCAATTTTAGTGCCCGAAATGCAGCATCCATATTATGGCAGGCCATATCACCAAGCGCACCGGTACCAAAATCCCACCATGCACGCCAATTCCACGGATGATAAATTTCGTTGAAAGGGCGGTAAGGAGCAGGACCAATAAACAGATCCCAGTCGAGGGTTTTTGGAACGCGCATCTTTCCCTCAGGACGCTCGAGACCTTGTGGCCAGATGGGCCGGTTTGTCCAGCAATGAACTTCTTCCACATCCCCAATAGCGCCATCCCATATCCATTC
>JBEPYD010000049.1:0-14974 GCA_041641575.1 Bacteroidales bacterium | reverse complement strand
CCACAATTATAAACTGAGAAGTTACCATGGAATCAGGGTAAAGGGCCATAAAAGTTAATTTATGGCCTTCTGGGTATTTTCTTTCAAATTCCTCGTAGATAAACTGATCACTAACAAATGTTTTATCTGCCAATATGGGTGGATGGGGCACTTGTTGACTTACCAATTCAGATGACCCTCCGAATGCCGCTAAAACAGGCTTTTCAACCCATTCAAAAGTAATAATTAAACCTGTTAACACACTAATGAGCAGAAACCAGAGGAAATAAAATCCATATACATTATGAAGATCATAAATAAATCTTTGTGTGGATTTATGTGTGGGCTTAAAAGCAGACTTAATTTTTTTCTTATTTGTAGGCCACCATAAAATGAGGCCAAGTATCAATTCAATGAGAAATATTATAGTAGCAATTCGAATTACCCATAACCCAAAATTACCAAGGAGAAGCTGGCTATGAAAGTGTGCCACCAGATATAAGAAATGGCCGCTGTTAAAATCGGTACCTATTATTTTGCCAGAATACGGGTTAATAAAAGTCAGTTTTAATCTTACATCATGACCTCCTTTATTTGAGACTATGCCGCTTACCACATTATATGAGCGTGTTGGATTGTTATAAGTATTGAGCCAGTAATATTCTTCATCAGGGAATTGAACTCTATACGCATTCAATAGCTGGTCAACCGGTTTTTTCTCCTCCTCGGGCGTTACATAAAGATAATCTTTATTATAAGCATGCATTATTTCTTCAGCAAACACAAAAACAGCCCCTGAAATGCAAATAAGGCATATTATTAAACCTGAAATCATTCCAAGCCAAAGATGAACTGAGCGAAATACTTCTTTTTTAATCATGGTATACGTTTCAAATATAAGTGTATGATAATCATGCTTAATGCCTTATTATCATACACAAATATCATGGGCTATTCTATATTACTCAGATTATTCGCTTAAAATATATATTTGAGCCGGCACACCTGAACTTAGTGTAAATATTTCTTCGGCGGTACCGCCACTAGCCGGATCGTACTTATAATATCCCTGATAATCCGGATTACTCGCAGGGAAATAAATTTTATCTTCATAAAGAAAAGGACCATGAATGGAATTGTGATTACTTCCTGGCGTTCCTTCAATTTTGGTTACTTCACCTGTAGCAATATCAATTTCATAAGGGTATATATCCGGCACAGTATTCCAATTGCTAAAATCAGGTTTTACCGCTGATTCTTTTAGCCTTACATAAAGTTTCCCGTCATAATAACAAGAGCCTCCGTACATCATTGCAGGGCCACCTACAAAATCGTCTAATTTAATTTCAAAAGTTCTATCAAATTCGGTTTCACCCGTGGGAATACGAAGAATTGTACCTTTTATGTTGAAATTTTGTCCTCCCCATGCTGCAAGGTACAAATTACCGTCATTTCCAACACTTGTATATTCAATATTGGGTTGTCCGTAGTAACCAAACATGAAAAATTCAGGATGAATGGCCATGGCTTCAAACTCGTTGGTAATTGTATTTATTACCACAACCAGGGATGAGTCATGCACTGGCACAGCATTCGCATCCTCGAATGTAACCATGGTGTAAAGTTTGTCAGCAGCCAGTTCCATAAACCAATTAAAGCTGATTGATTTAACAGAATCAGTTATATAAGGGTCGAGTTGGGTACTCAGGTCAATTTGCCCTGTACGCTCCATAGAGGTGGGATTAAATGTTTGAATGGCCTTAGCATTCATATCTGGATCCCAATAATATCCAAGATCATCATTTTTGACGGCACTGATTACTCCTCCTACAATAAATCCATCTTCCATCAACTCGCCATCAGGTGTCAGGGTGATTTTTTGAACCCCGGGATCCCCTGCCGAATTTGTATTTTCAAATATTGAATTGCCATAGGAATATCCTGACGACCTTACATCGGCATAGGAAAAACCTGAAACACTACCTGGATCTACTGTGGAAGAAGGAAGAGAATCATATGGTATTAAAATACCACTGCTGTTGCTTACATCAGTAATAACAGCCAAAACAAAACCATCTGTTTGTTTTGTATCAAGTTGAACATCATCTTTGGAACATGCAGATAAAAATATAATACCCGAAAGGAATAATGTGAATAACAGCGTTTGCTTTTTCATGGTGTCGATTTTTTTGTTTTATAATATTTATTAGGAAATTACGTATCTGATTTTTACTCTGAAATTTCTTGGTGGCTTAGGAATACGATAGTTATCAAAGGCCTTCGTATTAAGTATATTGTTTATTTCTATATTAATCCATAATGCCAAATTGTGCCATTTATAAATAAAACCCATGTCAATAATATGCTGGGAGGGTATAATTTGATCCTGAATATTTGTAATGGGTGAGTTGCTTACAGGTTCAAAAATTCCCAATTCCTGGTTTTTGGGGATCATCAGGTAAGGATATTTTTCCACATAGCTGTGGTTAACATATACGCTTGCTAAATCTCCTTCTTTCACAAGGGCAGGATGATCATAATGAACCAGAAGATTCGTGAAAAAGTAAGGTATGTATCGAATTCTCGATCCTTCCACGCTCTGCTCAGCCCTATCTTTGATGTTTATTCTACGCACATCCTGATAAGTTACACCAAGATTTGTTTTGATTTTATTAAAAAAATGTGCCTTAAATTTGGTCTCTACACCTTTAATCTCAGCTACATCTTTGTTTTGATACTGAGAATGAATTAATGTCCAGATAGGCTGCAAAATAATTTGATTTTCAACATACCGGTAAAAAGCATTTATATCCCAAAAGGCAGTTTCTTTTTTATCAATATGTGTATAAAAACCCAGGTTTACATTGTGACTGCGTTCCGGTTTTAAATCATTATTGCCCACAATGAACAATCCATCGCCGAAATATTCAATGGCTTCTGGTATACGTGTGGCTTTTTCATATGATAACCGCATAAAACGATTTTCAGAAAAACTATATTTAACTGATGAACCCAGCCCATAGCTTGTACTCTGTAATTCAGGCGATAAGTCTTCAAAAGAGGTGAGGCTCAACGAACTCGTTGTAACGTTATACCTTTTAACCGTAATAAGGTGCGTAAATTTTTCTTTAAGGAAGACATTGGTAAGTTGTAAACCACTGATATTCTTAAAATATTCAGCAGGAACTGAAAACGGGTCTATGATATTATTATTTATTTCAACACGTGACCCCAGCGGATCACTTCCTGTTCTCCTCTGCGCAACAATATTATGATTAAAAGAAAAAGTAGACCATCCTTTTTTATAGGATAGATAAATACGTCCCACAAAATGATTATAGTTAAGACTACGCAAAGATTTGTTTGCGCCATCTGTCTCACCCCCATTGGTCCATCCCGTTGTATTAACATTTCCAAACCAATTATAACGCCGGCTACTTGTATCAACCGCCAGTGTCGATTTTTTACTATAAGCACTAAACAAATCAATGTTCAGGTGCCCCAATTCTTTTTTATAACGGGTTGTAAATGCATTGAAGCTTTCTTTGTTCAAGGCTTCACCAAAAGGATTATTGATATTAAATCCATGCTGTTCTTCTTTATGTAAAGTAAAACCGGCATAACCTATCTCAAATAAATTAGCATATCTTGTATTTTTAATACCGGTTTTTGCCTCTAAGAATCCCGACCTGATGGCATTATGAAAACGCCTTACATTAGCAGGTTTAAGGGTTCGGGTTTCCGGATCGGTCACTTCCACATCCATGTGGTAATCATTATCAGAGTAAACATAATAAGATGATAATTGAATAAAATAATCTGTTCCGGGTATTTCCCAATAACCTCCCAGATTTGCTTGATGCGAGTTAAAAGAGCCATAGCTATAAGAAAGATCAATTTGATTTTTTTTAAAATCACGGGTTAGAAGATTCACGGCTCCACCAAGCGCATCAGCCCCAAGTCTGGCAGGCAATACACCTTTGTATATATCAATACCGGCGAGCTGGCCAATAGGTACCAGGCTCAGTTCGTAAGCATTTCCGAGATAATCAAGCGGAATGTCATCTCTGAAGAATCGGATAGCACGGCCTTGCAAACCATTTATATTAATGGAAGTACCACTTCCAACTCCAGCCGATTGCCGGACTTTAACACCTGCTGTTTGATTTATTATTTGAGGTATAGAAGTAGATTGCGCCTGTAGTTTGGATACATCTATCGCTTCAACTTTAATTGGCTTTTCCATTTTATGCTGTGCTTTGGATTTGCCGGAAACGACTACTTCATCAAGTTCATATTCAGAAGATTTCAACGTTATCTCTAAAAGCTCTGTTTCCAATACCCCTTGGGGTACTTGTACAACAGCAGTTTTATAGCCTATACTTTGAATATATATTTTTTCGCTCAGCGTGTTTTTTATGCTTAAGGAGAAGTATCCATCATCATTTGTAAGTGTTCCCTTATTTGTATCCTCGATAATAACTGAAGCAAAAGGGACAGGCTTACCGGCCATATCTTTTACAATACCTCTGATGATAAGCTCCTGGCTACTGGCTTCAATTGCAAAGAATACAACAAGCAACGATATACAGAAACGGTGGATATGATATGTGCTGTTTTTCAACGATGTTAAGGATTGTTAATGAAAGCTGAGTTAAAAGATTTAATGCTGTAAAGATATTTCAGACAGAATTATCCGTCAATCCCTAAAAGTTGGGATATTTTTTAGATGATTAATAATTATGATACACTTATCTAAATTATTATAATTCAAACCTTTTTGGGTTGTAGACCTTCTGCCTTAATATCACTGGCTGCCATATTGCTATTCAAACTTAAGCCTGGTAAGGCTTGTTCGGAGGTGGGGTAATTGTTGACAGGCTTTTAGCCACGAATGGGATTAGCGGTAAGGTTTACCATCAGTATTTGAGCAACTCCGCAAGGGTTGAACATTATTTGATAATAACCGCATTAGTAAAGTGCGCAACTTAAATTATTTATATTCACTCCAAAAACGTAAATGTTCCGCAGGAATATATCTTACCAGAATTAGTGAACTTTTTTAAATTCTTTCGAAATCATAAAAAAATAAACTTTTTTAGGAAAATAATTTTATGTCTATTCTCTCACTGTAGAACCAATTACAAGTGCTGCACTCAGAATTACGATGTTTTTTACAATATACTGCCCCTCCATGGTCAATGAAAAGGGGAAAATGTGAAATAATTCATTTGTAAATAAAAACAATGGCGTAAAAGTCCCAATCATTTGCAGAAATAACAACAACAGTGTGATTCTCATATATACATTTAGCAACAGTCCTAACCCAATCAAAGTTTCCCAGGTTGCAAGGCCATACCGGGTAACTTCATCGGCGAAAATATTAAAGGTAAGGGTATTTATGGTTTTAGTCGCGAATTCCTCAGCCGGGCTCATACCTTCGAAAAATTTAACTGCACCAAACCAGAAAAACACAATGCCAATGCTTATTCGCAAATAGGTTAATCCGTTCGCATCCATCCAGCTGGTGATTTTACGGTCAATATTATTGATGGTTTGATTTTTTTTTAAAATATCCATGATACAAAAGATTTTAATTTATAAGTTTCCTCCAGTCTTCCAATTATTTTAAAAGCTTCTGTTATTTCTAACAGTAGTGATTAATTCAGTCACTTTAAAATGAAGGATGTTAAAGCCTTTAAATGTTATTCTAATAACAACCTTTTATGGATTTTGATTAAAAAGTTATGCGATTTTACAGCATTAAATTTTTAAGCCAGATTATAATCCAGAAAAAATAAATTATGTATTATTGTGCGCGATTTACTCAAACATTTAATAAAAGAGAATGTTTCATTCTACACAACCAAAAATATAAAAAAATTATGGCACTTGTAAGCAGATCAGCCAATCCGGCATTGAATAAAAACACCTTTAATATGGGATCTAGGGCTGCTACCATGGACAGGTCTGAGGTAATGACCATTAATGGCACTGTAAATAAAATATTCGTTATGCTGCTACTGGTAATGGCAGGTGCCATTTTTGTCTGGAATAAATTTTTTGGATTTGGGGAGACAGGTGCCGGCACTTCAGCTGTCATTCCCTGGGTAATTGGTGGTGGGATAGGCGGTTTTATTGTAGCCCTGATCACGGTATTTAAAAAGAAAGCAGCCCGTATTACAGCTCCCATATATGCAGTTCTTGAAGGTTTATTACTTGGCGGGCTCTCTGCGATATTTGAAGCCCAGTATCCGGGCATTGTAGTACAGGCCGTGGGATTGACCTTTGGTGTTTTCCTGGCACTCCTTACCGCATACCGCTCAGGAATGATTAAAGTTACGCAAAATTTTCGCCTGGGTGTTGTGGCTGCTACCGGGGGTATTGCTATTTTTTACCTGGTAACTTTTGTACTCGGAATGTTTGGTGTGAATACCAGCTATTTTCACGGAACCTCTTTATTAAGTATAGGTATAAGCCTGGTAATTGTAATAGTGGCCGCCATGAATCTGGTACTTGACTTCGATTTTATAGAAACTGGTGCTGAGAGGGGCGCACCTAAATACATGGAATGGTATGCAGCATTTGGCCTGATGGTAACCCTTATTTGGCTGTACATTGAAATGTTGCGGCTGCTTTCTAAGATTATGGCAAGGAGATAATTTAAAGAAATAGTTGCTATTAAAAAATCCCGCATTGAGGCGGGATTTTTTATGACTTTTGGGTAGCAAAATCTATTGCAACCTGAAATTAATGGGAAAAACAAAAATTACATCCACCGGCAGGCCATTCTGACTGCCAGGTTTCCATTTAGGGGAAGAACGGATGACACGTATTGCCTCTTTGTCTATGGCCGGGTGAACACCACGCAAAATTTCCACATTCACTACCTTACCAAATTTGTCCACTACAAATTGAACATGCACTGTTCCCTGTATCCCATGTTGTGAAGCTTCACGAGGGTATATCAGGTTTTGCGCGATGTATCTGCGAAAACCATCTCGTCCCTCACCATTAAAACCGGGCTTATCCTGAACAGCCACAAATGGTGTGGGTTCAGCTTTTTCTTCCGGAAGATCAAAAATATGAATAAATGTATTTTGATTTACATCCACCGGCTCTATGTTAAGTTCTGCCACCACAGGTATATCATCCTTTACAATCAGAAGTTCTTCCACTGGTGGTGGCGGAGGTGCCGGAGGTTTAGGTTCTTCTCTGTGGGTATTGATGATTATTTCTTCCACAACGTCAATTTCTCCCATATGATGTTGCGTATTACCTTCTGATTTAGTGGTGTTCCACTCGAATGCAATAAGCGCCGTTGATAATACAACGATAAGGCCAAGCTGGAAAAAAATTCCTCTTTTGCCTTCAAGATCGGCTTTGTTTGATTTTTTTCGTTCCATAGCTGATATATTTTAGTGAATACTAATTGGTTAGCTGAACTTTTCCAAGAGAAAGTACATGCTTACTATGGAGGAGGCAAAAACCGTACCTGTTTTAGAACAGTTTTAAGGATCCCTCATTTATGATAAACATAACGCACTGATATTCTGAGCATATAAACATGTCAATTTGGGAGATTATTTGTTTTTAAGACAGTATCACAACAAATATATAAATTGAAGCCTTCCATTAGGCAGTATCGGCCATATCCATCCGCTTTGTTCTACTGTAGGATGACGATCAACGTCCAGTACCAGGTTAAAAGCAGGACCAATTTCAAGGCCAAGCCCCAGGTTTTCAGTAATGGCAATAATTCGCCCAATATTAACCCCAAGAGACATTATTTTCCACCTGTGGTAGGATGCCCCCTGTTCCCAGTACATGATTTGCTGATTGAATATCCATGCTTTTACACCTTGCTTATTTTCCTTTCCAAAGTGAAAATTATGTTCCAGATAAAGAACAAAATGATTGGGTGTTTTTAGCGGAGACAGTTTAAAGTGGCTCCCAATCCCTATTCCTGCATTTCGGTTTTCTGAGTAGAAATAATTCAGTCCTGTATGAAAGCCGTTAAAATATCCATATCCGGATTTTACAAAAATTTTCCTCCCTTCGTTTTGGCCATGTAAAAGGCCACAAAACAAAAAACAGAACCAGCGTTGTTATTGTTTTTTTTTGATTCATGTCTGTTGTCATTCTAATGTTAGCCCCATGGTTGCATCATTTCAACATTATCCCCAGGTTCAATGCATGGGTGCCATTATGGTGCTGGTTTAGTTTGTTAAATGATAACTTATAATAATACCCTATTTTAATTCTCTTATTGATAACTCCGCTTAGTAAAATTGCAATATTGTTGAAAGTTTCATCAGAATACAAACCGGCAGTTAAAAAATCCTTGTAGGTTAATTTTGCTCCAAAAAATGCAGAGGATATGTCATAACGGAATAAACCGAAAATCTGTGGAGTGAGGGTGAAATCTTTCGAAATAGCATAATCTGCCGCGTAGTGTGCTGCCCATGCATCTTCATTTGTCAAGGTAGGTTCTTCTTCAAGCGAAGATCCTGTATATTTATACGCTAAGCCTATAGACTGGTTTTTAAAGGTATACGAAAAGCCCAGGTCGAGAACCGGCAAATAGAAAGGATAGCTTTCGAATGATATCAATTCTCCAGTTGGGGAAAACCAATCTGATACCATCTTTCTCCTTACGATACCTGCCTGCAAACCCATATCAATTTTTGAATTTTCATTACGCCACAGCACCTTCTTTGTCTGCACCATCATAAACCAGTTTTTATGAAATCCTATCTTCTCATAGCTTGCATTAAAGCCGAGCGAAAAGCCAACCTTTTCAAAGGCGGTTTGGGCATGCAATGTATATTCCTCAGGTGCTCCCTCAAAGCCCAGCCATTGTTCTTTTGCAATGGCATTGGCATGCAGCAGGCTGGTATCCTCCAGAAAAACAGGATTAATCCTGGAAGGGTTGAAAAACACATCTCCATGTGAGGTAAGATATTGTGAGAAGGCAGGTTTTCCAAAAATTGTCAGACATAGCACTAATAACCCCAGGTATTTTACTTTCATCAGCATTTATTTTTTTTAGATATTCATATTATAGCATTTTAAAAAAATCACATTTTAAATCTCCCGAAAATTATTTCCTGGTATAATTGATTTTTAAATGAGCGTTCCATGATGTACTACGAATATAATAAAATATCCAATAACAAATAAGGGCTGAGTCACATTTTTCACCCATATGCTTCATTATCAACAAAGAGTTAGTAATAATTTAACTCAGATGTTTGACGGAATCACTTTTTCTCTTTAATGCATGCTTATCTAAAATTCATATTTTATTGAATTTTCAGGAATTTTAATACTTCTTTTATCATCGTAAGTCTTGAATCTGATTACTTACAACCAATACAACAACCCATACCCTACCCCGGCTATTACCAGTGATGCCAAAAATACCGGCAACAAATTTTTATTAAGTATCGATTTAAAATCATCAACACCTGCAACAGCCGCTGCTGCTATTATGTTGAACAGGCACACGGCATTTCCCAGCGAGGCACCAGCCAGTTGCATGCCCAGAATAATTTCAGCCTGCAAACCCAGGTTAAGGGCAGCATTGTACTGTACAGGTCCGAAGATAATATTAGAGACCGTAGTGCTGCCGGTGATAAAGCTGCCAATTACCCCAATAAAAGGACTGAACAGCGGATATGCCTGTCCAGACTGCACAAAAACACCGGCAATGGCCTCTATCATGCCTGGAAGTTCTTCCCCACCACTGTTCATCATTAGTTGGGTAATGGCCAGTGAGGGAAAAAGAATCAGGAATACCGCAACAGTTTTGCTTACTACTGGTTTAAGATTTACATTATAATCTTTCACCCGGTGGAGCGCAAATAAGGCAGCAATTACAAAAGGAATAAGCGGAGAACGGAAAGGTTGAAGCGAAGCACTGACATCGGTTCCATAGATATCAGAAAAATTAATTTTATAGGAGAGAACATCCATCAACGGTGGAAATATCTTTGGTAAAAGCAAGATAAGAACAAGCAATAGGTAAGGTAACCAGGGGCGCCAGTTGAAGTTTTTATTTTTAAAAAAAATAAAATAAGAAAAAAGTGCCATGAACACTGAAGCTACAATTCCGGTAAGTTCAAGAAGCCAGTATGAGGCGAGGGTGAAAGGAATTAAAATGGAAAGGTACAGCCACCACCCATAAGGTTTGGCTTTCTCATCGTCTTCACTCTTCATATATTTGTAAACGAATGCCATGACTAATAAACCAGCCACGAATATAGCCACTGAAGCATACAGGTATATGTAAGGCACGGAATCAGCAGTTAATTCCAGCGGAAGCTCCAACCCAGCAATAACAGGTGTGCCCACCGCTCCTGCAACGGCAAAAAACCCGTTCATAAGCAGTACTACTGCAATGGAGAGTACGGCTGAATATCCCAGTGAAATGAGTAACAGCGGCACAATGGCGCCGGGAGTGCCAAACCCGGCAACACTTTCGAAAAATGCAGCCAGAAAAAGAGCCAGAAAAAAGAAACGAAAACTTCTATCAGGATGTATGGTGGTTAAAGAACCTTTAATCTGCTCAATATAGCCTTTTTGCTCCATGAGGTGGTAAAGCAATAAGGCACCAAAAATAATCATGAGAATATTCAGGGTACCAATAAAAGCACTGAAAATACTGGCAAAAAAGGTAAGCCATTCGCTGCCACTAAAAAAAAACAATACAATGGCTGCCACCAGGCCACTATAAATGCCGGTACGTACATTTCTGATAATACTCAATACCAGCAGCAGAAGTATAGGAAGAAAAGATAAAAAGTTGTAATATGAAGCCATTATCTTATACTATAAAAAAATAATGGCAATATTACGTATTGCCAGTGAGAATTAAAAAGCAATGTTAAATATTTTAGTCACAAACAGGTTACTGAATTATATTGAAAAACATTTATTATTTCTCTAAGAGGATCATCCCAGTCATTTTAGTTGATTGATTTTTTAAGGCATTACCGGCAATGTAAAAGTAAAAGTAGTGCCTTTATTCAATTCGCTTGACACCCAGATTTCTCCTCCATGACGCTCCACAAATTCTTTGCATAGCATCAGGCCAAGGCCTGCGCCTTTCTCATTATTTGTCCCCATGCGCGAGGTTTCTTCACCAAAATCAAAGATGCTTTTCATAAATTCCTTTTCCATGCCTACTCCTGTATCCGTTATGGTGAAATAACATAATTTCTGATCAATAAATGATTTTATGATAATACGTCCTTTTTGGGGTGTGAATTTTATAGCATTGGAGAGTAAATTGCGTAGAATGATTTCTAACATAAGTGGATCCGCCATAATCTCACCTTTATCCGGTGCATCCACTTTTATGGTGATTAGTTTTTCTTCTGCATTTCCTCCCAGTACGGCAATGGCATTATCTATCATTCCTTTTATTTTCACTCTCTGAGGATGAAATTGTATCTTGTTGGATTGCAAACGCGACCAGTTAAGCAGGTTTTCCAGCAAATTGTAGGTTTGTTGTGCTGAGTCTCTAATGAAGACACTATAATCAGCCAGTTTTTTATAATCCTCCTTTTTTATAGCGTTGAGCAATAGATTAGAGAATCCCAGTATGGCATTAAATGGACTTCGCAAATCATGGGAAATGATACTGAAAAGTTTATCTTTTGTTGCATTCAGCTCCATGAGTGCCTGTTCGTGATTTACCAGCTCCTGCTCGGCCATTACACGATCTGTAATGTCCCGGCTATTCGCAACCGTAAGCAGCACGCCATCATCTTGTTTTTGGTAAGTGCTAAAAGTTTCCAACCATATATAATGCCCCTGCTTATGTTTTTGCCTGTAAATATGTTTTGAAGGAGAAGCAACTTCCTGTTTCAATGGTTTCAGAAGCTTTTCCATCATCTGTTCATACTCCTCAGGATGGAAAAGTGTTGTAAGATCCATTTCTAATAGCTCTTCTGATGTGTAGCCCAATATTTTCTTTACCGAGGGACTGATGTACATCATATTTTCGTTCTGAAAAAGCGCTATAATATCCGTTGAATTCTGGGCAAGCAGTTTGTAGCGCCTTTCGCTTTCTTTCAAGGCTTTGGATACTTGCATTTCTTTTGTAATATCCTGGATGGTACCACGCAGAAAATAATACTTATGATCACTTACTTTTTCCGGTCTGCAAATAGAACGGATCCATTTTTGCCGCCCTCTTTTTCCAGTAAAATGTAAGGTAATATTGTACGCTTTGCCATGTTCTCTGGCCTGTTGAATAGCTTCCTTAAATACAGCATACTGGTTAGGAGGGAAAATAGCTTTATAGTCTGAAACATGAAGAGGCCCTTTTTCCGGAGCACGTTCATATATTTTATATATTTCAGGAGACCAGAAAGGAATATGACTCTCCGGAGATAATTGCCAGTTACCAATAGAGGAAATTTCCTGCGCCAACTGCAAATCAAGCAAACTGTCTTTTAATGCCCTTTTAATTTTATTCAGGCCTGTTACATCATGAATGGTAAAAAGCAATGTTTGAGACTTAAATGAAAGCGCTTTTGCCGATATCAACACATCTTTCTTCTCCCCCATTTTATTGGTAACCTGCAATTCGGCATTCTCCAAACCATGATTTACAAATACCTTCGTGTTAATTTCAAATTCTTTTCCCAGTAATTCGGCCACCGTTTTAATTTGTTGACTTTCTTCCTCTAAAATACCAAAAATAAAATGCAGGTTAGGACAAATGTATGTTACATTTCCATGGAAGTCAGTGAGTAGCACAGTGTCATTGATGGAATGAAGAATTTCCCGGTAAAAAGCTTCACTGGCTTTCAGACTTTCTTCATACTCCTTCTGTCCGGTAATGTCCTGTACAAACCCTACCATTTTTTGAGGCATGCCTTTGCTGTCAAAATAAACATTGGCAGCTGACCTTACTGTTCGTTCCTGCTTGTCGTTATATCGGATGATCCTATGCTCAATACTGTAGTTCTGATGGTTATGTATGGCATCATCAAGGGCCTTTTTCACCCTGCCGGCATCTTCAGGATGAACAATCTGCATCAGGTTCGCTAAAGAAATAGAAATGCCCTCTGTGCCATGAACCCTTTGCCATCCTTTTGAAAGTGTAAGCTTACCGCTATCAATATCCCATTTATAGCTTCCCTGCAATCCTATTTCCTCAGCCTTTTGGAGTGTATCATTTAATATGCTGATCTCCCTCAAAGTCGATATTTCATCCTTTTTAGCACCGATTATAACTACATCTTCAAACCCGGGTATTTTCACATAAGATCCTCTCAGATTAATCTTGATATAGTAGCCATCATTGTGAAAAATATTGCATGTAAAAGTCGTAGAATATCCACTTGTACGAATCAGCTTATTAAATTCTGGCTCTTCCTTGCGAAAGAAAAATGAGGCAAAGTATTTATCCATCCTCTCTTCAGGATGATAACCTAACAATTCGTGCATGCCAGTATTTTCATACAATATTCTGCCATCTCTATTAAGAAGGCTCATCGCTTCAAAAGCAGTATCCACGATTGATTGCAAAAGAAAAGAAAGCTTTACCTGCTCGTTAACCATTTTAACCTGAACATTTTAATCTGTTGTAGCTTTTATACACTGTTTTAGTTATGATAGCAATCCCTATTTACCACTCTATTAAATCATTTTAAATATAAAAAAAAATAACTGAATCTCGTTAAGGAAGTGAGATTTTTTTGATCAATTTTCCTGGTTTTATAAATTCCCCTCTCTTAGCAGACATAAATCAGGTAAGGCTCCACATGTTGGTACTAGCTTCTGGAATTGTTTGCTATATGTATTTAATTAATTTTACGGCTTTATCTGAAAGACCAATCAAAGTAAAAGAGCATGACGAAAGATTGATGACTAACTTAAATTTGGAAGCAGGTTAATCTATTTTTCATCCTGTCCGAATGTTTAATTTTATTTCCTTCCAAAACCGTCAATAGTTTTGGTAATAAATTTAACAGATGCTTTTTTTCATTTAACTACCATTGCATGTTGGTGAAAACAGAGCAATTATAGAAATAGATTTAGCGAATGATTTATGAATCAACCTTTTCCTGCTTTTCCAGCTCTTTTTCCTGTTCTTTCATGGCTTGCTCATGCTCCAGCCTGGCCCTGTAATTGGCCCGGCGCTTTTCTAAATTTCGGATAGCTTTTTTCCGGCCATAAATGATCAGACCATCGCCGGTATGTATCTGTGTATCGCCATGAGGTGTGCCCACGTATTCATCGTTGGCTCTTTTTATGCTTATTAAATTTAAGCCCTCTTTGCGCAAATGAACTTCTTTAAGCCTTTTGTTCTCTATCCAGTCACCTGCATTTACGGTTATTACGGTTATTTCATAATCTTTTGAAAGATGCAGCAGTTCTACATAATCCCTAACAGTGATGCTGGTAAATTTCTCCAGGGCACGTTTTATCCAGTGGGCAAGAATACGGTCTGCCCAACGGCTTTTTGAAAACATCCATAGCAAACCCAGGCTTCCCACAATAATGATTACGCGGATGTAATTTGGTAATCCTCCCTCCTCCTGGCTGATAAATGTAAGCATCAGCGAGGCCACAGCCGATATAATGCCGACATTTCCTATCAACATAAGGCTCAGCACAATGCGCCTGCGTACCGGATGACGCACAATGCTCTCGGTTTCGTCAGTGGTATATCCTACTCCGGTAAAAGCCGAACGGGCCTGGAATTTTGCCACAGGTTTTGAAAGCCCCGTATGAATGAGCATTTCAGTGGCAATTTTTGTAATTAAAATGGACAGAATAAAGATGATAATTAAACTTATCAGTGAACCCATGGCGTTTATATTTAATTAACCTTTAGCAGGATGCAAATTTCTCATGCACCTTTATAAGTAAACCAATGAGCGAAAAGATAGTTTGAAAATCATTCAGGAAAGAAGCCCCGCTAACCTACTCTTTTTTCTTCAAGTCTAAAATGCGGTTTTGAAGATATGTGAGC